>JAOZOT010000400.1 GCA_029933115.1 Anaerolineae bacterium
TTCGGCCCTCTGCTGCGACGGCTGCGCGTGCTTTCGCCTATCGAACTGGAGGACGAGCTGGAGGCCCATCTTTCCTATGAGGAGTTCAAAGATTTGTTGCGCTTGGACTTGCTGGTGAGTGGGCAACCTCGCCATCGGCCCGAGGCTCCCCCGGTCTGGCTGGCGGTGGAAGTCTCGGCAGTGGTGGATTCACACGACGTGGAGCGGGCCATACAGCGGGCGGCGACCCTGCGGCGGGCCGGCTACCGGACTGTTCCGGTCGTGGCCGGAGAGCAGGCTACCGAAGGAGCGGAGCAAAAAGCCCGCGCCCACAAGGTCGTGTTGGTCCGGGATGGATGGGCCTCGTTCTGGGAGGAAGCTCTGGATGAGGTATTGTGAGATGTCCGGCGGAGCATCGCTCCGCCCGAAACCGAAGGGAAGGCTACCTCAAGAAGAAGCCCCTTCACCGGAGTCGAAGTGAAGGGGCTTCACTCGTCTACTGCGCATTGTCGGTGTGCTCAGGTGGTGGGTCAACGGACTTGAATCTATTGCCAAACGAAGGGGAAGGTGCTATAATATGGCCAAATTTCCAAAAAAAGGAGGGGGAGCTATGAAGGTGTCCTTCTTCCACCTCGGAGCAGCCTACGCCTACATCGAGCCCTACCTTCGGTCGCTGGGGCTCGATGTGGTGGTGCCGCCTTTTTCTTCGCGGCGCACTCTCGACCTGGGCACTCGTTTCTGCCCAGAGATGATCTGTACCCCTTGCAAGCTCATCTTCGGCAACTATGTCGAGGCTCTGGAGGCCGGTGCCGATGCCTTGATCATGTTTGGCGGCCAAGGCACATGTCGCCTGGGTTACTCAGCCCGTCAGCAGGAACAGCTTCTCCGCCAGTGGGGATATTCCTTCACAGCCCACCTCTTTGATTTGTATCACGCCCATTCGGAATTGATCCGTCTCACCCGTGAGCTGGCTGACCCTCCTTTGCCTCAACTGGTCGAAGCGCTGCGCTTCCTTTTCGCTCTCATCACCCTGAGCGACGAGGTAGAACAGGCCGCCCTCCGCCTCCGCCCTCGCGAGCTGGAACGGGGCACAGCCACCCGGCTGCGGGCTCAGGCTCTGTCTCAGATTGCCTCCCTCAGCAGCCGCCAGGAACTGGAAAAGCGGCGGCAGGCCATCCTGAGCCCGTTTGAGGAGGCTCCTCAGGATAGAGACCGGCCGGTGTTGCGGATAGGACTGATCGGAGACCCTTACTCCATCTCGGAGCCTTTTTTCAACCTGAACCTGGAGCAGGAACTGGGCTATCTGGGTGTGGAAGTAGATCGCTGGTTCTGGATCGGCCGCTCTTTGAAGCTCAACCCTGTGCTGGCTTTGCTGAAGCAAGACCACAGCGCAGCAGTCCGACAGGCGAGCCAACCGTATCTGGCCCGCGATGTCGGCGGCTTTGCCCGTTCAACCATTGGTGAGGCGGTCATCTTTGCTCAGAGCAATTACGACGGGCTCGTTCACCTGGCACCCTTCAGTTGTACTCCCGAGGTCGTGGCCGGTAACATCTTTCTGGCTCTCAGGCGTCACATCCACATTCCCATTCTTTCCCTCTCCTTCGATGAGCAGACGAGCCGCACCGGCTTGGTGACCCGCTTGGAAGCCTTCGTTGACCTCCTGTGGCAGAGGGTGAGAGTTTTAGCTTCGTGACTTTTGGCCCCCCTGCGTGTTATCATCTGATGAGAGTGGACGATGAAAGTCGGTATTCCCCGAGCCTTACTCTACTACCAATACTATCCCATGTGGAAGACCTTTTTCGAGGAATTGGGAGCCTCAGTTTTGGTCTCTGGCCTCACCACTAAGGCTACGCTGGCAGCGGGCGTTGAGCGGTTGATGGCTGAAACCTGCCTGCCGGTCAAAGTCTATTGCGGGCACGTCTTGGAACTGAAAAGCCAGGTGGACTATGTATTTGTGCCCGCTGTGCGCAGTCTGGAACCCAAAGTGTTCAACTGTTCCCATCTCCTGGGCCTCCCCGATTTGGTCAGGGCAGTGATACCGGAGGCTCCCCCACTGCTGTCTCCTGACATTGACCTGGATCAGAAATCGTCGAAGGACAAACATGGCTACCCTTCGTCTTCTCCCGACGTCTCTTTCAAAGCACGCCGGGTTTTCTACCAGACCATCTACCAACTGGGGAGTCACTTCACTCACAATCCCTTGCGCATCAAAGCGGCCGCCAAGGAAGCCTGGCAAGCCTATCAGGATTACTTGCGTCTGATGCAGACGGGGCTGACGCCGCCTGAAGCCATCGCCCGCTGGGAGGGAGATGACACCCATCACCCATCGGCCATCGGCCATCCGCCATCGGCCATCGGCCATCCGCCATCACACACCATCGCTCTCATCGGCCATCCCTACAACCTCTACGACACCTACATCACCCACAACCTTCTGACCAGGCTGCGCGGTTTGGGGGTCAGGGTGGTCACTCCAGAGATGGCCACTCCTGAGGAGTTGCGCCAGGGCGTCCTCGACCTCGCCGGGCAGCCATATTGGGCCTACGAAGATGCAATGGTAGGCGCGCTCGGCCATTATCTGCGTGACGATGGAGTAGATGGTTTCATTGCCGTTGCTTCCTTCGGCTGTGGCCCCGACAGCACCCTGCTGGATGTGGCGCAGCGGGCAGCCAGAGAAGCCAGTCGGCCTTTCATGAGCTTGATCATTGACGAGCACACTGGCGAGGCCGGACTGGTTACCCGCTTGGAGGCTTTTGTGGATATGCTGACCCGCCGGAAAAAGATGCAGGGCCGCTGATTGAGAATCGCGATTGGGAACAAAGCGGAGGAGGAAATGGACGCTTATCTAGGAATTGATGTCGGCTCGGTGACCACTAAATTCGCCGTCCTCGATGGAGAGGGCAACTTGATTACCAGTCTCTACACTCGCACTCTGGGACGGCCCATTGAGGTAACGCAGGAAGGACTGCGTCAGATAGGCCGGGAGCTGCGCAATGGGTGGGAGATCAAAGGCGTAGCCAGCACCGGCAGCGCCCGGCAACTGATCGGTGTGGTGGTGGGAGCCGATGTGGTCAAAAACGAGATCACCGCCCACGCTGTGGGAGCATTACACTATGTGCCCGACGTACAAACGATCATCGAAATCGGAGGACAAGACTCCAAGGTGATCATGCTGCGCGATGGCATCGTCACCGACTTTGCCATGAACACCGTCTGCGCCGCCGGCACCGGTTCTTTCCTGGATCAGCAGGCTTACCGATTGCACATACCTATTGAGGAGTTTGGTCTGCTGGCCTTGCGCTCTAAAACGCCGGTGCGCATCGCCGGACGTTGCACTGTCTTTGCCGAGAGCGACATGATTCACAAGCAGCAGATGGGCCACAGGTTGGAGGACATCCTCTACGGGCTGTGTGAGGCTCTGGCCCGCAACTATCTCAACAACCTGTGCCTGGGCAAAGAGATACTGGGGCCGGTGGTCTTTCAGGGAGGTGTGGCCGCCAACGCAGGCATGGTCCGCGCCTTCGAGGAAGCGCTGAACACACCCGTCACCGTGCCTCCCCACCACGACGTGATGGGAGCCATCGGTGCGGCTTTGCTGGCCCGCGAGCACATGGAGACGAACGGAGACAAGCCCACCCGTTTCAAAGGCTGGGGGGTGAGCGAAGTAGAGTACGAGACCTCCTCCTTTGAATGTAAAGGTTGCTCCAACCTGTGCGAGGTGGTGCAAATCAAAATAGGCCGGGAAGTGCTGGCCCGCTGGGGTGGGCGCTGCGGAAAGTGGGAGATGTGAGCGTTCGCCTGTTGACTTTTGGCTTTTTATGTGCGATAATAAATAAAAGA
>JAOZOT010000050.1 GCA_029933115.1 Anaerolineae bacterium
TCTATTATACCCCATCGTGACAAATCCAGCAACCAGGGGGGGGCAGCAGGGGGTATATCCCAGAACTGTCGGTAACCTTGAGCCAGGCGCCCCCAATAAGGGCTTGGGACATACCCCACTGCGTGGGCAGTGACCCTCCCGCAGGGTTCGCAACCTGCGGGAGGTATGGCCCCGGTGCTGATGGCTTGGCCAGGGGATAAATTTGAAGGATGCGGTAGGTGGGGAATTGTGCTGTTTGCAATTGGGGCGGATTGTTGTATAATCTGGGTGGCTACCGCGATTTCATCGTGCTGCGAGAGCGAGGTGCGAGCATGTCATCTAATACTATCAGCGAGAAGGCATTATCTGACGACGATTTGCCCCTCACCCCCAATGGTATTCCCATCAGCTTGCGTCCTTGCTTCCAAGAGTACACTCTGGAGAAGTTGGACCCGGAGCGCGACGCTTTCACCATCATTGAGCGTACCTTGGCCCGGGGCAACCGCCGCGAGTTGCGTTGGCTCTTTGCTCGCTACGGGCGGGAACGCCTGGCCGAATGGGTGCGTCAGGCCGGCTGGTGGCGACTGTCCCGCCGACGCTTCCGCTTCTGGCTGGCCTATTTTGACATCCACGACTACCGGCGCAACCCCTTAGGACGTGGTGTATGGCCTCATTGATTCATCCCCATTGGGAAGCCGTTCCCCCTCTGCTGCGCGGGTTGCTGGCGGAAATCGGGCAGATGCCCTTCGCCGGTCGCTTCTACCTGGCCGGCGGCACTGCCCTGGCCCTGTGGCTGGGGCACCGCGTCTCGGTGGACCTGGATTTCTTCTCCGATGTTGATGAAGTGGATGACGAGAGCCGGGCCGAAATTGTGGCTGCTTTCAAACAACGCCGCACCATTGAGGTGCTGGAGAACACATTCGGCAACCTGCTAATGAAAGTCGAGGGCACACACGTCGGGTTCTTCAGTTACGGCTACCCCCTGCTGGAGCCGCCAGCCGAGGTGTTGGGCGTGCGAGTGGCCGGCTTGTTGGACATCGGCATGATGAAGCTGGACGCCCTTATCAGCCGGGGAGCGCGCAAGGACTTTTACGACCTCTACTTCATTGCCCGGCAGGTCCCATTGGAGGAGATGCTGCACCAGGGCCCGGTCAAATACCCCTACGCCCGCGATTATGAGATAATGGCCCTGACCTCCCTGACCGACTTTGACAATGCAGACCGAGACGTGGCCGTGGAGACATTCGACAGGGTGTCCTGGGAAGCGGTTAAAGACTTTTTCGTAGCCGAGGCGCGACGGTTGGGGCGCATCTGGTTTGAAACTTGACTCACCGATACACACCGACCGGCAAGAGAGGAGCATGAAGCTGCTGTCCAAAGGGGCACACTGCTTGGGGTTAACGTTGTCGCCCAGGTGCCTGAAAGCTTTCCAAACCTATTACGAAGAGCTAATTGCCTGGAACGAGCGTTTCAATCTGACGGCTATTACCGACTATGAGCAGGTACAGATCAGGCATTTCTTGGATTCATTGAGTTGCCTGTTGTCCGACGAGAGCCTGCCAACGTTCTTGAGCCGCCGGTCAACCCGGGTCATTGATGTCGGGGCTGGAGCGGGTTTTCCAGGGGTGCCTCTCAAAATCATGTACCCTCAGTTCCGTCTGACCCTGTTGGAAGCGACGGGCAAAAAGACGACCTTCTTGGATCACGTGATAAGGAAGCTGGAACTGAAGGAAGTGACGGTTGTCAAAGCCCGGGCTGAGGAATTGGGACACGATGGGCGTCATCGGGAACGCTATGATGTGGCCTTGGCTCGGGCTGTGGCAGAGCTTCCGATTCTGGTGGAATACGCTTTGCCCTTCTGTCGTCGGGGGGGGATTCTGGTGGCTCAGAAAGGGGTCGAGGCGCAGGCGGAGGTGACGGCAGCCCAACGGGCTCTGGCTATTTTGGGGGGACGTTTGCGTCGCATTGTGACGGTGGAACTCCCTGGCCTGGCTCACCCCCGCTCCTTGGTGGTCATCGAGAAAGTGGCCCTGACTCCTGAGAAGTACCCTCGTCGGCCAGGCGTCCCCGGCAAACGACCGCTCAAGTGAAAGATGAATCGTCAAGCAATGGGTCAACAAGGCATCCGGCTCGGCCCTTCACATTCATTGACTCATTACCTCATTAACCATTGACACACCGGCCCATTGACTCACTGACTACTTCCTCTATCCTTCCCTCTCTCACCCGCAGCAAAGTCGCTTCTTGCAGAAACTCGGTGCTATAGGCTTTCAAGTCGGTGGTGGTCAGGATGGCCTGTTGGGCGCCGTCAATCATCTGCATCAGGTATCCCCGGCGGGCGTCGTCCAGTTCCGACATCACATCGTCCAAGAGGAGGATGGGCTGTTCTCCCACCTTCTGGGCGATGAGTTTCACCTCGGCCAGCTTCAGGGCCAGGGCAGCGGTGCGTTGCTGGCCACGGGAGCCATAGGTGGTCAAGTCAATGCCGCCCACCAGAAAGCGCAGGTCGTCACGGTGAGGGCCAATGAGGGTCATTCCCTGGAGGATCTCGCGCCCTCTGAGTTCGTGCAATTGAGCTCGAAAGGCCTCGGCGATCTGCTCCAGAGCGGTGCCTGGCTGACAAATGCCCGGCTCAGAAGGCAGGTCCAATTCCAGAGGCAACTGGTAGCCGGACGGAGGAGAGCGGGAGGGGTCGAAACTGGGCTCGTAGCGCAGGCGCAGCCGTTCTTTTTGTCCCGTCAGTTCGAGGTGGATGGCCTGAGCCAGCCCGTCCAGTTCCTTCACTACTTCCTGGCGGCAAGCTACCAGGTAGGCCCCGTTCTCCACCAGGCTTCTGTCCCAGAAGAAGAGTTGATCGAGGTCGCCTTCTCGCTCACGCAAGGTGCGTAGCAAATGATTGCGCTGGGTCAGGACACGGTTGTATTTTTGAAGAGTGCGGCAGTAGCGGGGATCAATCTGGCAGAGCGTGGCGTCCAGGTAGCGGCGTCGCCCGCCGGGTGAGCCGGCTACCAGGACGATGTCCTCGGGTAGGAAGAGGACGACATTGACCTGCCCGATGAGGTCCAGGGCTCGCTTGTTGACGCCGTTGACCTTGATGTGCTTGCGATAGCGGGGGGCCTTCGTCTCGAGGCTCAGAGCGGAGCTATTCGCTCCCAGGGGCTGAGTCCTGACCAAGGTGATTTCGATGCGCAGCGAGCTATCGCCTTTCCGCACCTGGGCCATCAGGCGGGCGTGGGGCAGGTCCTGGTTCTCGGCCAGCCAGTTGACCAACTCGTGCTCAGCGCCGGCGTAAGGTGAGCGGGTGGTGGCCAGGTAGTAAATGGCTTCCAAGAGGTTGGTCTTGCCCTGAGCGTTGTCGCCTTGCAGGAGGATGGTGTGGCCGGGCAAGTCCAGTTCCAGGCGGGTGTAGTTTCTGAAGTTGGTGAGGGAGAGGTGTTCAATACGCATGTCGCTTACGATTGTGAGCGCAATTGTGCCAGGTACAGTTCACGAATGTGGTTGAAGATAGCAATGTAGGGTGGGCTGGCGTAGTCAGGATAGGTCCATTCCCAGGGGCGGAAGGTTTTGTTACGGTAACGCAAGGTGACCTCAGCGTAGATGCCCTGCCCCAGATAGATGCGATGGCCGTGATTCTTGGTAGTGGCCAAGACCAGCTTGGCCGGGGAAACATAGCCGGGGTCCAGATTGATGCGCCTTTTCCCTTCCCTGGCCCAGTTCATTTCCAGGTCGTTGGTCAGCCTTTTGATCTCGGCTAACCTCCCTGGATCAATGAGTTCGGCGAAAGCGATGATTGTGCGCATCAGTCCTTCTCCGAACTCGGCCGCATAATAGCTCGTGTGGTCAAAGGGCAGGAGCTGGCTTTCGTAGTCAGTGGGACCAAAGATCTCGCTTAGCTTGTGGCGGGCAATCTCAAGGAGTTCCAGGTCGGCGGTGAACATGCTCGAGATCAGTTTCACCGGCTTTGGTTCTTTTATCCGGCCCATGACTCTGACTCCTTACTGTTGCAGCTTGAAGAAAGCTTCTACCACCTGTCGGAAGAGGGGAGCAGCCACTTGTGACCCCTCCCCGCCGTTTTCCACCAGCACCGCCACGGCTATCTGAGGGTCGTCGGCCGGGGCGTAGCCGGCAAACCAGGCGTGGGGATCGGCGTCGGGGTTCTCGGCCGTGCCTGTTTTGCCGGCCACGGCTATCTCCATTCCCTTGAGGGCGCGATAGGCCGTTCCCTCGGGGCTGGTAGCTGCTCTCAACAGACCCTCCTGGATGGCAGAGAGGGTCTCTGGTTTGAGGGGGAGCTGGCCTAGTTTCTGGGGCTCAAAGACCTGCTCTGGCTCCTCCGACGAGGCCGTAATTTTGAGGACCAACTGGGGACGATAAAGGGTGCCGCCGTTGCCCACAGCAGCCATCATAGCGGCCACTTGCAAGGGCGTGACCAGGAGGTAGCCCTGGCCAATGGCCAGGTTGACCGAGTCGCCTGGAAACCATGATTCACCCAACTCGGCGAGCTTCCAGTCGGGATCAGGCACAAGCCCTGCCGCCTCCTCGGGCACCTCCAGGCCGGTGGGTGCTCCCAGCCCGAAAAGCCGTGCGTATCTGGGCAACAAGGTGGGGTCAAGCTCGTGGAGGCGCTTGCCCAGTTCGTAGAAAGTGACATCACAGGAGACGGTCAGGGCCTGAACCAGGTTCACCTGTCCGTGTCCCTTCTCCAGCCAACAAGTCTTGGGCCAATCCTTGCCCAACCCGTACCAGGTGCCTGGGCAATTGAAGGTGCTCTCGGAGGTGAACCCGCCCTCCTCCAGGGCTGCGGCCATGGTCACGATCTTGAAGACCGAGCCCGGGGGGTAGGTGCCTTGGGTGGCCCGATTGACCAGGGGGCGGCCGGTGTCGCCGGCCAGGACCTGCCACCGGTCGCTGTCAATGCCGGTGATGAACATATTGGGGTCGAAGGTTGGGTGGCTGGCCAGGGCCAGGATTTGGCCGGTATTGGGGTCGAGAGCCACGATGGCTCCACGCTCATCCCCCAGAGCCGCTTCGGCCGCTTGCTGCAATCTTTGGTCCAGAGTGGTGTAGATGCTGCGGCTTTGGACGGCCGGTTGTTCCTTGATGGTGACCAGTTGCCTGCCCGTCGGAGTGAGAACGACCAGTGTGCCACCACGCCGGCCGGCCAGGTAGGACTCCCCCCAACGTTCCAGGCCGGCTTTACCCACCGGTTCGTCGCTACGGTAGCCCTTGGCTGCCCATGCAGCCTGTTCGTCCTGCTCTATCTTGCCCATGTAACCCAGGAGGTGTGCAGCGAGGTCACCCTCGGGATAGGCGCGCACCCACTTGTCTCGCAGGACAACGCCGGGCAGAGAGGTCAAAGTGCCGTAATGGGCCTGGCTGGCCTCGAAGGAGAGGTCGCCGATGGGCACGTACCAATTGGGCCGGGCAAGGGCGTATTTCTCCTTGATGCTCGCCGCCTCAAGGCCCAGAATCCAACCGAGTTCGGCCAGCAGCCTCTCCTCGTCTTCGATCTGGCCGGGCACGACTCCCACTGTGACGGCCTGATCTTCGACGGCCAGGCCTGCCCCGTAGCGGTCATAGATGTTGCCTCGGGAGGGCATGTGGCGGAACAAGCGCAGGATATTCCCACCTTCCAACTCTCTGAAGATGAGACCGGGCGACCAGTTCACCCCCCAGCGACCGTCAGCGTAACTCAGGGACATAAGGTTGTCCCGCTCAATGCGCCCCACCAGGACAGTATCCATTATCAAGCGGTAAGCTGCTTGGGCCTGGGGGCCATCCCGCAGCAGGGAGACGAGCTGGGTCTCGAGGGCGGTCATGGTTGTCTCAGCGGCCGCGTCGTGGTAATACCGGACAAACTCTGCCTGAGTGATTTCCGCCTGGGACGATGGTGAGAGCAGAGCGTACATGCTTTTGTAGTCGGTGCGCTCCCAGCTTTTCAGAAACCCCAGGGCTACCTCTTCCAGGCCGGGCAGCGTGGGGGTAGGAGTGGCTGTCGGCTCTCCTTTCAGCAAAGGGATAGCCCGACAGGAGATTGTGGTGCACAACAGGAGGGATGAAACGGCCCAGAGCAGAACAGCTTTCTTGATCATCATGACCGCCAACCACCAGCTATCGGCCATCGGCCACCGGCCGCCTCTACAGAAAACGTCCCAGCAGGAAAAAGGAATGAGCGCCGGCCAAGGCAAAAATGGTAGTTTTGATGGTCTTTCCCAACCAGCAACTCAAAAGGAAGTATCCAACGGGGAAGCGCAGTGCGCCGGCGGTAATGCCCGCCAGGTCAAAGAAAGGACTGGGGAAGAGTGCGAGGAAAAAGATGGTAGCCAATCCGTAATGTCTCATCCAGCCCTGTAGACGGTTATATATCTCCCGGTTCTCAATCACGGCCTGGCCGCCGTAGCCGGCCAGGTATCCTGTCAATTCACCCAGCGATTCACCAAGCCCTGCCGCCAGCCCGACCAAGAAGGGATCGAGCACTCCACCCAGGGCAAAGACCAAGGCCAGGCTGGGAGCAGGAAATATCACAGTAGCATTGCCTACCAGGCTGATGAGAAAGATGCCTGGATAACCATAGGCCACGAGTCGGCCCAACTGGCCGCGCCAGAGGATGCCGGCCCCGGTGGCTGCTATAACGAGCAACAAAGCCAGAAGACGCAGAATCCTCGTTCGCGCGCGTCTCGCTGAATCAGTGCTTGCTTTCTCCTTGTTGAGCCCCAACCAGACCTCCATTTGTTTGATTCACCCCGTTTCGGTGTATCTCCTCATTTATTGCACCCAACAACGAGAGCGTTCGGTAGGGGGACTACCGTCAGGCAGTTGGTACCCCAATGCGCAGTATCTTCCCTTGCCCTTCGCTCACGCCTTTGGTAGCGTTCACTGTGTCAACAACCAACGGAGCGTGTTTCACCACCCAGGCGTAATCGTAACTGGTGTGCCCGGCCACGATCACTGTGCAATCATGTTCTGCCAATAGCTTTTCGCTGAGGTCTACCGAGTGCAGAGTCAACTCATCGCGATAGAACACATCGTGTCCTACTTTGAATTGGGGGATATAGGGATCATTGTAGGCTACCCGGACTTTCTGGGCCAGCAGGAGCTCGATTATCCGCTGGGCAGGCGAGTTGCGGGCATCATCCACATCTCGCTTGAAGGTCACACCAAGGATCAACACCCTGGCTCCGCGCAAAGGTTTACCCTGGCGGTTGAGCCCCTCGCTTATTTTGCTCACCACGTGATAAGGCATGGCCTGATTGACCTCAGCCGCCAGTTCGATGAACTTGGTGTAAAAGTCGTATTCACGGGCTTTCCAACTCAAATAATAGGGATCCACAGGAATGCAATGTCCGCCGACGCCGGGCCCTGGGTAGAAGGGCATGAAGCCGAAAGGCTTGGTAGAGGCTGCCTCAATGACTTCCCAGATGTCAATGCCCATGCGTTCGGAGAGCAGGGCCAACTCGTTGACCAGGGCGATGTTGACGCTGCGGTAGATGTTCTCCAGGAGCTTGGTCATCTCGGCCACGCGAGGCGAGGAGACGATGTGCACCTCGGGGGTCAGTTGAGCCAGGAGGGCGCGCGCCAGTTCGCCACACCGGGGGGTCAACCCTCCAACGACTTTGGGGGTGTTTTCTACGGTGAAAACCCTGTCGCCGGGGTTGATGCGTTCTGGCGAGAAAGCCAGGTAGAAATCCACCCCGGCCTTCAGCCCTGATCTCTCGAGGATGGGTAGCACCACCTCCTCGGTGGTGCCCGGATAAGTGGTGCTTTGCAGGACTATCAGTTGCTCCGGCCGCAAATGAGCTTTGATCCCCTCAGAAGCGCGCACAATGAATGACAGGTCTGGCGCCTTCATTTCGTCGAAGGGCGTGGGCACGCAGATAAAGATGACATCGGCCTCTCGCAGCGCCTCATAGTCGGTCGTGGCCTTCAGACGTCCGGCAGTGACCAGGGAGGCGATCTTGTCTCCTGGCACGTCACTGATGTAACTCTTGCCCTGCTTGATGGCTGCCACTCGCTTTTCATTCACATCCAGGCCCGTAACTTGGAATCCGAGACGAGCGAATTCCACCGCAAAAGGCAGACCTACATAGCCCAGGCCAATGATGCAGATTTGGGCTTCTTTGGACTCAATCTTGTCTTTCAGACTCATTTTTGTCCTCGTGATGCGTGTTGTGTGGGACGTGATTTGCTGTTTGTGAGCTGACGTCTACGCCCTCCAGTTTTATCAGAGCCAGCAAGCCAGTCAAGGCAATTGCTCCCCCTATAGTGTACCCTTCCAGCAGGCTGGCCTGGGTGATGAAGATGGCCAGTACTCCCAGCGTTCCACAGACCAGGTAAAGAATCAGGACGGCCTCCCGCTGGGTGAGCCCCATAGCCACCAGACGGTGGGAGACGTGGTCCTTACCCCCTCGGTAGACAGGCACGCCTCGTCGCAGGCGGGAGATGACCACCAGAGTCGTGTCGAAGACAGGCAGCCCCAGCACCACCACCGGCACCATCCAGGTTACGATAGCCGGTCGGCCAGGGAAACGCAGTTTGACACCCAGAGCGGCCAGAATAAATCCCAAGAAGAGGCTGCCTGTATCTCCCATGAAGATGGTGGCCGGGTTAAAATTGTAGATCAGGAAGCCCAGGCAGGCTCCCAGCAGGGCAGCAGCCAGGCCGCCCACCAGATATTGGCCGTTCATGGCTGCCAGTAACAGAAAGAAGGCGGCCGCTACAGCGCCTACCCCACCGGAGAGACCGTCCATGTTATCCAGCAGGTTCAGGGCATTGGTGATGCCCACGACCCAAAAAATGGTGACGGCCACGTTGAGAAATGGATAGGGCAAGAATTGCACCTGCACTCCAGAGCCGACAAGGATCAAGGCAGCTATTATCTGGCCGATCAGTTTCAGGAGGGGGCGCAGACTCCAACGGTCGTCCCAGATGCCGAGGAAAGAAACCAGGGTCGCCCCTATCAAAATGCTGATCAACTGGGGGATGCGGAAGCGGTCCTCGAAAATCAGGAGGGCCAGGATAAAAGCGACATAGATGGCCAGTCCACCGAGCCTGGGGATGGGTTTCAGGTGTACTTTGCGGGCGCCGGGCCGGTCAATGACCCCCAATTGCCAGCCCAGTTTACGGGCTATGGGTGTGCCACTGAGAGCAAGGACCAGGGCCCCGGTGAAAATGAGCATGTAGGTGGTCATGATTGTTGTCCTCGTTGTGTTGCGAATGTACGCGGATTGCAAATCCGCTTTGAGCAAGGAGATGCGGTCAGGGGCTTGCTTGTTGCTGCAATTGAGCGATAAAGGCTTCCACGGCCGCTTTTTCGTTCTCTGGGGCCAGGCTCAGGGCGATCTGGGCCTCGGCCAGGGCTTCATCTATACGGCCCAACTGCTGGTACAGAATGGCCAGGTTCTTGTGGCTGGCGTAGTCGTTGGGAGCCAGCCTGAGTACAGCCAGGTTCTCTTCCACTGCCTCCGGTAGCCGGCCCTGCTGGGCGTAGATGTAGCCCAGGGCACTGTGGGCCTGGACAAGGTTTGGATCCAGGGCGAGAGCCTGAGAATAGACCTCCGCCGCTTGATCCAGATCACCCTTCTGCAGGAGTTCCTGCCCCTGAGACAGATAGGTCTGGATTAGTTCCCGATCTGAGCTTGAGGGTTGCGACCCTTCGACAGGCTTAGGGGGCAGTCCTTTCAGTTGAGCGATAAAACTTTCCAGAGAGGCCCTCTCATTTTTCGGAGCCAGCTCCAAAGCAGTCTCAGCCTCGGCTATGGCCTCATCAAGGCGCCCTAGCTGCTGGTAGAGGATAGCCAGGTTTTTGTGGCTGGCGTAGTCGTTAGGTTTGAGTTCCAGTACTTTAAGGTTCTCCTCCACTGCCAGGTCCAGTTTCCCCTGTTGAGAATAGATGTAACTCAGGGCGCTGTGGGCCTGGACTTGTTTGGGATTCAAATCCACAGCTTTGCTGTACGCCTCTGCCGCCTTGTCCAGTTCCTTCTTGGCCATGTAAAGGTCACCCAGTTGGAGATAAGTCTGCTCAAATTCCTGATCCAGAGCCAGGGACTGACGGTACTTCTCCAGGGCTTGGTCGTAATCTCCCCTCATGAAGTAGACCAGACCCCACTCGTTGAACAACTGGGCGTTGTGTGGGCTGAGGGATGTGGCCTGGCGATAGTATTCCAGGGCCTGGTTGAGGAACTTTTCTTTGTCGGCCGGGTCGCCGGCCATGGCTCCCCGGGTGCGGTAGTAGCGTGCCAGGTTGGCGCTATGATCGGTGTTGAGAGGGTTGAGCTTCCTGGCCTTCTGCAACACCTTCAGGCCCTCGTCCAGTAAAGCAGCCTTTTGAGCGGCATCCTCAGTCGCCTGAGCTCGCTCCAGATAGGCTCTTCCCAGGAAAAGATAGTAAAAGTCCTCGTTGGGAGCAAGAGTCAGGGCCTTTTTGTATAATTCAATGGCGGCATCTCTGCTCTGCTTGTTGTCGTAGGCCTGGCCCTGCTTGTAATAGATGTCGGCTTTAATGACATTGAGGTTCGTCGTGAGGATGAGCCAAGTCAGGCCCACGATCAAAATCGGATAGAGCCACCAGTTGGTGATCCTCCACGTTTGAGCGGGCAGAGTTACTTCTCGCACCAGTGCTGTAGCCAGAGCCAGCACGAGGAAGAAGAGGCAGAGATAGTAGATGGTGAGGGTGTTGGCCACGCGGTCGGCCTGCTTCATTACCTCGGCGACGCTGGCTACATTGGCCTGGATTGACAACTGACCGATGTGAATGAAGTGAAAGGCGAAGAGGCAGCCCAGGGAAACTACAAAGTAGAGCAGAAAAGCCAGTGACCAGTTGGTCATGTCGCGTTGCAGGGCAGGATGCCATCTTGCTCTATAGTTGAGCAACTCGAACGTGATGATAACGCCACTGAAAAGCCAGGTGATGAAAAAAAGCCAGAATACGCTATAGTTCTTGGCGGTGATGGGAAGGTGAGCGGTGCGATAGTCAAAGACCATTGTCACCATCACTATGCCTGTCAGCAGGGCGTAGGGCATCATGGCTGTGGCCGGTCCCGGCAGAGCCCCGACCATCGGTTGAGGTTTGGGAGCGGGGGCTGCCTGCCTCTTTTTCCTGCGTCTTGTGCGGCGTTGCTCTTTTGGTGGTTCGGCCGGCTCCATTGTCTTGGGGGGAGCAGATACCGTTTCTCTGCGCAAGTAGTAGCCGATGACCACCATCAGCGCTGCGTAGACCCAGAAATAAGTCCGGGTGGCGGCAATGGCGATGCCAAAGTGGATCTCTATAAAGTGGGCTACCAGTGCTGAGAGCAGAGCGATGAGCAGGAGCTGGTAGGGAGTCCCTTCTTCCCTGGTCTCTCCTCGATAGAAGAAGAAGGTATAGATCGCCAAATAAGTCCCCAGGCCGATCACCATGCCGAAGGGGAGGGCTACTCCTACAAAGTTGGCTCCCAGCATCCGCCAGAACCCGGCTGTTACCAGAGCCCCGAATCCCAACCACAGGCTGAGGAAAACGTTGCGCTCCCTGGGGGTCGTGATGAGCCCCAGCCACTTCAGGCCGTAATAAAAAAGGCTGCTGAAAAGGGTCATATAAGCTACAAAGCCCACCAGCCCGGTGATCACCAAGGCGTCGAAGGTCTCGTTGTGGGAGCGGTCTGGTGAGGCGTTGCGTGCTTCAACGTGAGCCAAGTCCGGTGGATAGAATCTATTGTAGGCTACGTACATTGACTCGGGGCCATAGCCGAGGAAGGGCCGTAAGAAATTCCATCGGTCCGGCTCGCCGGAGGGGAACTCCAGGGGCTCGTGAGGAGGCACCAGTTTCAAAACCCCTTCCCAGATCAGAATCCGCACTTTAGCCGTGGTTTCCTCGGGGTCAAGCACCCGTCCCAGACGTCCAATGTAGGGCTGATTCCTGAGTGGAGCCAGGGCGTCGGACAGGTTGAAGACTACCAGGAAAAGGGCGATTGCCATCGCGCTGCCAACGGCAACGAAAGCTCCTTTTTTGCTTCTCTTCCAGACGGCGAAAAGAAGACCGAAGAAGTACAACCCTCCCAGAAGTCCTAGCATAGGACCCCGGCTCTTGCTGAAGTAGGTGCAAATCAACTGTGTGGTAAGAACGCCAGAGTAGCAACCGATGGGCACAAGCCGGCTGAAAGGTTTCTCCAGGTAGATCGAAAAGCCGAATAGAGGGATGAAAAAGATCAGGACGACGAGCAGACCTCCCCAGACGTAAAGGGTTGCGGCGTACAACTGCGCTCCGACAAAGATGGCGAACACGAGGAGGAATATGGCCTTGTCCCAGAAGCTTTTGTCCTCGAGGATAGTCAGGGAGGAGCCTACGAGCCGGGCCAGGGTGAGAGGGATGGCCATAATCAAATAAGCCGATACAAAGATAGAGTTGCCCATATTGGAGGCTACCCGCGCGGCGACATTCCCTCCCCAGGGTAGGGGATCGAGTTGGTTGTGCTGCATTAGACCGTAGAGGGAGATAGGCAGGCTGACCAGGATCACAACGGTCACCAGGCGGTCCAGTTGCTCGCGTCGGCGTAGACCTTCCAAGGCCAGGAAAAAGATGACAATGTATGAGAAGGTGGTGTAAGTACCCTGCAAGCGCTGATAAGAGCCCCACAAGCTGACCCGGGGCGTGATCGAGAACACAGTGCTCAGGACGTAGACGGCTACCAGGGCAAGGGTAGGAAGAACCAAAGGAGTCTGAGAAACTTGCCCCCAGAAGGTGGAACGGGGTTGGGAATTAGGAACTGGGGATTGGGAATTGGAGGCCAGCCCTTTCTCCACCACTTTGATCACCCAGGCCACGGCCATGACCAGGGCGATAGAACGCAGCAGGGTGAGCTTGTCGGGCTCAAAGACGCGGCTGGAATAGACGTTGAAGAAGAGGGGCACAACGATAATGGCCGTCAGCCATCCGGCTTCGATAACCTTGTCGCAGAAAACGCTTAGCTTGGTAGGCATGATGGATTCCTTTGCTTGTCTGCTCGCGCTAGATTGCCAAATCCGGTATGGGGGAGACAGATCTCATACTTCTGGAGGATTGGCTGTGTAGTCGCCTTTAAACCAGGCGATGGTTCGTTGCAGGCCTTCCTCCAAGGTGATGCGAGCTCTGAAGCCCAGCAGCCTTTCGGCCTTGCTCACGTCGGGCACGCGACGGCGTGTTTCCTCGAAGCCCGAGCCGTAGGCTTCAGTGTAAGAAAGATGTACGATCTCTGAAGGCGAGTCGGTCAGCTCCTTAATTTTCCTCGCCAACTCCAGAATGGTAGTTTCTCGATTATTGCCGATATTGAAGCTCTGCCCCTCTCCTTCTTTCAAGGTTGCCGCCAGAATGGATCCTTCGACAGTATCATCAACGTAGGTGAAACAGCGCGTCTGCTGGCCATCGCTGAACACCGTCAATGGTTTGCCTTCCAGGGCCTGGCTGATGAATTTGGCGACGACGCTGCCGTAACCTCGGGGATCGAGGCGCGGGCCGTAGGAGTTGAAGTAGCGGATGATACTGATCGGCAGGCCTCGATCATGGTAGATGAAGGCCAGATGCTCGTCAATGGCTTTGGCCAGAGCGTAGGACCAGCGTCCGACGGCCGTGGGGCCCAGGATGCTGTCATCATCTTCGGCCAGGGGGGCTTTTTCTGATTTGCCGTAGACTTCGGAGCTAGAAGCGATGACCACTTTCCGCCAATACTTGTAGGCCAGTTCCAACACAATCTCGGTGCCTCGCACATTAGTCAAAATGCCCTGGAGGGGATTATCAACGACGTGCTTGACTCCCACCACGGCCGCCAGGTGGTAGATCAATTGCACCTGCCGTACCAACTCTTCCATCGTCGCGGTGTGCAGGATAGAATCGTTGACAAAGTGAAAACGTTCATGGCCCAGGTTGTGCTCAACGTTGGCGATTTTTCCGGTGAAGAGATTGTCAATGACAAAGACCTCGTGACCGTCGGCCAACAGCCTGTCTACCAAGTGAGAGCCAATGTAGCCTGCGCCACCGGTGACTAATACTTTCATGTCTCTCTTTTCAGCCTCACTCTTCACCTTCCAAAGCGGGAAACAGCCTCACTCCGTGCCGTACTGCCTCGACCACTACCCCCCCCGTGAGCGGGAAAGCCGGGGCCAGCTCCTCTCTGGTATAAGGCAAAGCTTCCAGGAAATACGGCAATTGCCAGTGTTCCTGCAACATGCCCAGTAACACTTTAGTTTTGTGAGCAACTGTCTACGAGGGCAGTCACCG
>JAOZOT010000401.1 GCA_029933115.1 Anaerolineae bacterium
CCCACCCTCCCGCAGGTTGTAGACCCTGCGGGAGGGTCAAAGCCGCAGCCCCGGCTGAACGCACTGAGATGCACCCTACACATCCAAATTTGCGATCTTGAGACTACACAATCAGGCAGGCGAATATGACTAAAAAAGAATGGGGACTCTTGATAGGATTGTTGGTGGCGGTGGTGGTGGTCTTTGGTATCCTGGGCTACTTGTTGCTCCAGCCCACAGGACCCACCACGGCGGTAGCCGTGCCGCTGCCAGAGACGACCTATACCGTCGGCGAGGCCACGGTGACGGCCAAAACAACCTATCCTCTGGCCAGGGAAGTGGCCAGGAGCCGGCAATCCGACGCGCAACTGGCCTCTATCTCGGCCACCTGGGCCGAGACCAACATAAAGAAGGTGGGTGAGCCTACTACCTGGGCCTTTCAGTTCTATTCGCCCAAAAGCAATCGAGTTTACGTAGTGGTGGTGGAACAAGATCAGGCCCAAGTTATCAGAGAAGCTTTCACTCCCTATCCATCCACCCCCATTCCTGATGAGGGCTGGCCCATAGACAGCAGCGAGGCCCTGACCATCTGGCTGAACCACGGCGGCGGCAAGTTCCTGATGGAACACCTAGACGGAGCCAAGGTGGTAGCGCAATTGGCGGCTTCGCCCGAAGGCTCCCAGGCTACCTGGACGGTGGTGGGCTTGGCCGAGAGGGGCCAGGCGTACTTTACCCTGCTGGTGGATGCGGCCACCGGAGCCTATAGGAAGCCTCAGGGTTGAGCGGGGGCGCGCGCCGCGCAAGCCTGTACGGGTCAAAGTGCGACTCACTTCTAGCCAAGCCTCCTGCACTTCCCTGACCTGTGGTGCTGTGAAAAGACATCAGGCTGCTCGCTGTCGGAAGGAGATCTTATGCGGCAGATAATCCAAATGATAAAAGACAAACTGTTGCCGCCCGACGGGCAAAAGGGCCAAAGTCTTGTCGAGTTGGCCATCATCACCCCCCTCTTGCTTATGCTTATGTTGGGTATGGTGGAGGTGGGGGCCGCTTTGCGCAGCTACATGGTCGTGTCCGCCGCCAACCGAGAGGCGGCCCGCTTTGCGGCGCGGGGGCGCTACGGTAACGACGCCATCGCTCAGGTGGCTATTGATGCCATGGCCGACCAGTTGCCTGTTGAAGCTTCGGGCCCTGAGGCCAATGTCTCTGTCATTATCACCACTATTTCCATTCACAAGGACCCAGAGCCGACTCCCGCGGTGGATCCACCGCAGGTCATCACCGGCACGACCGAGACCAGCCGTATCAACCCGGCCGCCCTGGCCCTTCAACTCAAAGCGGAAAATGATGCCTTCAACGCCACTATGGAAGCTGCCCATCCCGGCGTTGACCGCTCCGGTAATCGGGTCGTCATCATCGAGATTATCTACTACCATGAGCAGGTGCTGAACGTGCCTCTCATCGCCCAAATATTGCCCAACCCTATCCCTATCTACACTCGAACCATGATGCGCGTCACCGGCGATGCTCGCTTTGAGTGACGATTTGTAGCAGCGGCCGAGGAGGTTATACTATGAGCGACCTTAGAAGCTTTGTCAGCAAACTTGGTCTTTTGACCGGTCTCATAACCCAAGAAGGAAAAGGGCAAAGCTTGATCTTGATTGTCTTTGCTTTCCTGGGGCTGTTGGCCTTTGTCGGCCTGGCGGTAGACCTGGGGCTGGTCTATGTGGAGCGAGTTCAGTTGGGACGGGCCTGTGACGCCGCGGCTCTGGCTGCGGCTCAGGAGCTTCCTCTGGAAGACGATGCTATCGCCAGGGCTTTGGAGTACCTGGCTTTGAATGGTTACGACGTTTATGACCTGACCAACACTCGCATCGAGTTGAAGTACTGCGGCTACGACGGAGCCCAGGGTGCCTCTGCCGACGAAGCCCAGACCATCATCAAGATAGACACCCGGTCCTACGAAGATGGAGGACAGTGCGATACGGCCAGCAGGATCAGAGTAGAGGGCACCCAAAAGGTCGGCATGAACTTTATGCAGTTCTTCGGCTTCGACAGCGTGTCTGTTTCCGGCGCGGCGGTGGCGGAGAACATCAACGACCTGGATATCGCCATTGTCTTCGACAAATCAGGCTCTATGGAGTTTGACACCTACTGCTATGGCTGCTGGGTGTACAGCGGCAACGGCTTTGATTACCCCAATAACGGCACTTTCTACCTTCTGCCTTTTAACCCCAACGGTGTTTGCGACTCGGTGAATTATTACGAGGAGGACGGCTACAAGTACATCGTCATCGAGGCCGAGTACTACTCCCGCAACCATAGCCTTTGGGACCGAGATTACGCGATGAAGGGCCTGGCCCACTGGACCCTGCAGCGCAATACCTACGCCTACTCCTATGATTACACCGGTTCCGTTAATTCTTCGAGCGTTGATAACCGCGGTGGATACATGAAGGTCACCCCTTATTATTATTCGCTTTATGCAGAGGGAGCTACCGACTTTAGCGGCGAGCACGGCATAAAGGAGAACACCCCCTACCTGGACTATGACTTTCACACTCCCTCTGGGGCGGGGGGTGGATCGGGCAACTATTATATCTACTTGCGGGCGCAGGGAGGCCGCTATTGGAGCGGGGCAGAGGTTAATCCCCGTGTAGTGCATTGGGGGGTGTTGGATGGAAGCACGATAGTGGACTCGGGCAGCAAAACCGTCTCCGACTATGGTATAGCTTATGACGGAGCCAGAGGTAATCGCTGGAGCTGGAACAGAATCGGCCCCATAGCCCTGAGCGGTGGTCATGACTATACTCTGAGGCTGTGGGTAGGCGGGTTGGGGTTCTGTGTGGACAAAATCATCATCACCCGAGACTCTGGTTGCACCGGCAGTGGTCATGCCTGCCGGAAGAACAACTGGAAGGGGCCAGACCAGACGCCAGGGCGCACCGGGGATGCTTGTGACCCCAGTGACCCCCTCTACGACGTCAATGACGACTTGTACGACGATGAGCAGCCTATCCGCGCGGCCAAAGAAGCGGTCAAGAGGTTCGTCTCGCGTCTGAACCCCGAACTGGACCAGATAGCCTACGTGCATTATTCATCCGCCGATTCTAGCAGCACCCGCATCGCCAGTCACCTGTACTGTCAGAAGAGGCTGGGCGACGCTTGCCAGAACTTTGACTATATCCTGCAACAGATTGAGGATACACAGGCCGGGGGTTCCACCGCTATGGCCGACGGCATGAGGCTGGGTATCTATACTCTGCGCACCGACTTTAGTACCGCTCAGTGCCAGAGTGGCAACTATCCCTGTGGCCGCCCCCGGGCTGCGCACATCATGATCCTGATGACCGACGGTGAGGCCAATGACTATACGTCCTATTGCAACTCTGTCCCCGATCTCTGGCCGGATGGTGGCAGAGCCAAGGACTGCGTCATCTACTATGCGCAGCAAGCCCGCGACAATGGCATCGTCATCTACGCCATCAGCTTGGGCGTCGGGGCTGATTTTAACATCATGCAGGAGGTGGCCGACATAACCGGCGGTGAGCACTTTTACGCCCCGGACACAAGTGCGCTGGACTATATCTTTGATCAGATTTTCGAGCGCATTTTCTTGAGGCTGATCTCTTAAGAAGCCAACCGGCCATACACCAGAAAGTTGCTCTGAGAGCGGGGTGTCCCCCGCTCTCTTTATAGCCCCACCAGGATGATGAAGCGGTTCGTAGTGGTGACTTCAGTCGCTTTTCACCAATCTGAACGGCTAAAGCCGTCACTACGAACAAAACGCCGGTGGTGACTTCAGTTGCTTTTCGCGGTTCGTAGTGGCGACTTCAGTCGC
>JAOZOT010000402.1 GCA_029933115.1 Anaerolineae bacterium
TGGTTGGACTGATGGCTTTCTCCACGCTCATACCCTCAGAAATTCTTTGATCGCCCGCGCCACTTCCTCCACCTGCGTCGGGGTCAACTCCGGGTACATGGGCAAAGAGAGCACCTGGCGGGCGCACTCCTCAGTTGCGGGGAAATCGCCTTCTTTGTAGCCCAGATGACGGTAAGCCGGCTGTAAGTGCAAAGGGATGGGATAGTGGATGCCCGTAGAGATGCCCCTGTCTCTGAGGTGCTCTCGCAAGGCGTCGCGCTCTGGCAAGCGAACCACGAGGAGATGATAGACTGCCCTGACATGCCCTGGCTCGTAGGGGAGAACGAGGTCGAGATCGCTCAGGAGTTCGCGGTAGGTAGCGGCGTGGCGACGGCGGGCTTCGTTCCATTCCTCGAGATGAGCCAGCTTGGCCCGCAGGATGGCCGCCTGCAAGGTGTCAATGCGGTAGTTAAAACCCTGCAACAAGTGCTCGTATTTGTCCCGACGCCCGTGATTGCGCAACAGCCGTGCCTTTTCGGCTATCTCTCCATCGTTGGTGACCAACGCCCCGGCGTCGCCGTAGGCGCCCAGGTTCTTGCCCGGATAGAAGCTGAAGATAGCCACGTGGCCCATGCTGCCTGCCCGCCGCCCTTTGTACTCGGCTCCGTGGGCCTGGGCCGCGTCCTCAATGACCTTCAACCCATGCCTGTCCGCAATCTCCAGGATGGAATCCATCTCGGCCGGCTGGCCGTAGAGGTGGACAGGCATGATGGCTTTGGTCCGTTCGGTGATGGCTGCTTCGATCCTGGTCGGGTCAATATTGTAGGTCTGGGGGTCAATGTCCACGAAGACGGGTCTGGCTCCCACGCGGCCCAGCATCCCAATGGTGGCGATAAAGGTATGTGGAGTGGTGATGACCTCGTCGCCCGGCCCGATGCCGCAGGCCAGGAAGGCCAGGTGGAGAGCCGCCGTGCCCGAATCAACGCCCACAGCGTGCTGGACGCCGCAGAACCGGGCGAACTCTTCCTCGAAGGCTCTCACGTCAGGCCCCAGGATGAAGCTCGTGCTATCCACGACCCGCTGGATAGCGGCGTCAATCTCGTCTTTGATGGAGAGATACTGGGCTTTGAGGTCTACCAGGGGTATGGTCATGATGTTAAATCTCCTGTCAACTCTTTGTACAACGCTTCGCAAAAGTTGTCAAACTGGGCCGCTTCGCCGCTGATGGCCGTCGAGGGGCGCACCTGCATAGCTCGCCAGATGAAGCTGTTCACCGCGGGCTCCTCCGGGTGGATGTACCATAAGGCTCCGCCGTCCCTGCGGATGCAGCGGTTGATGTCTTCGTCCCGCATCTCGTGGCCGATGATGAGCACGTCACCGTTGAGGTACTTGGCCAAAACCCTCTCCACCTTCTGGCCGAACTCGAATATCTCTTTGGGAGTAAAAGCCATGTTGCGGGCCTTCAGGTCGCCGTGCAGCTTCAGCAGCTTGATACGAGGTGTAGGATGCCCCAGGGCTTTGAGGATATAGTCCTCCGACTCTCGGCCGTTGACCAGCACCTCGAAATCTTCTGCTTTCAGCCCGACCTCGGTGAAAGCGTTCTCCAGCAGGAAGTCAAAGTTGGTGCTGAGGATGACGTCAAAGTAGCCGGCCTTGGCCAGTTCGGCCAGGTAGCGGTAGCCGGGGGAGGGATAAGGTTCCTGAAAGAATGCTTGCAACCGGGTGTAGCGTTCCGTCTCGCTCAGGTTGTCCATGATCTCGAAGAACTGCTTCAGGTCATAGTGGCCTACCACTGCCTGTACCACGGCCGACATGGCCCGGCAGCCCGACGAAAGGGTAGCTCCTGCGCCCAACACCAGGACGTAGGGCGGTTGACCGGCAGCCTTACGGTCCCGCATCAGCGCGGCCAATCGTTTGATTTTATCCATCTCATTATCTCTCTCTGTGATCTTCAGCATGGCCCGGTCAGTGACCGGGCCCGGCAAACGCTGTTTCAGTGCGTCCCCCCTGTCCTTTATCCAGCGAGCCAGGAAACCACTACCTACAGCTAACCTGCCTGCCACACGCCGGAGATAACCCAACTCGGTCAGAGCCGTGGATAGGGCCCGAACTTGACCGAGCGGCAATCGAAGCCGGTCGCTCAGTTCCTGGTCGGAGACCTTTCCATGTTCTGAGGCAAGCAGAAGGATCTGGCGCTCGCTTGCGGAGAGGTAGCCAAAGTCAATGTCAAAGAATCGAGCCAGACTCGCACCCACTACCAGGTCGCCGTCTTCGATTTGCCTTAAGCTCCCGTCTTCCTGCCAGAGCCTGTGACAAAGCAGTTGGATCAGATTGGGATGGTTGCCCGTCACCTGTTTGATTTCACCGATCAACTCAGGAGAAGCCTGCACACACGTCCCCCGTTGGGTCTGGCAGATGAGATTCTCTGCCGCCGTATCGGTCAGGCTGCCCAGGTAGCGCACTGCAAAACCATGAAGGAAGGGAGAGGTGTCCCAATCCCGACAGAGTTCATCCAGCAGGCTGAGTCGCTTGCTGGAGGTCAGCACAAAACGGATGTTGGCGTCGGTGTGGATGGCTCTTCGCAATCGCTGGAGGGCGCAGGGCTCGGCTTCCTCCACGTTCATGAGTGCCTCCCCCTCGTCACAAAGCAACAAAAGCCTGCGGTTCGACTTGGCCGCTTCACGACTCAGAGTACGCAGGGCATCAGTGACCTCCTGATCGGCCAGCGAGAGACCGAGTCCTTTCCCTGCGATCTCGTCAACAGCGTCCACAAGGGCATCGCCCAGGTCTCCCATTGAGTGACAGCCTTCTATGTCCCAATAGAGGCTGAGGTATGAAGGCGAATCCTGAGTGAGATGCTCCAATTGTTTCAGCAGCGATGTCTTGCCGATGCGGCGGTTGCCGATGACCCAGAAACAATCCTCGAATCCGTGCAACAGTTCGTCAATGAGCCGCTCCCGGCCATAGAAGCGGTCGCCGCTGACCCACCGCCCAGTCACATAAGGGTTCCTCATCTCTCCGTCCTCCGGACATCGGTGTCTTCTTCCACTTCATAAGTTGGCCCTTCTTCGGCTACGCGTTTGACGACCAAAGGACGTGCCTTTTCGCGCTCCTCTCGCTCTTCTTGCACTCTCTCCCAGGCCACAATCTCCTGGTACACGCTCTCTACGTCGGCCTTCGTCACCCGGCTCCGTTTCTCCTGCAACAGCCGGTTGACTGCCTCCAGGCACAGTTGCTGCACCAGTTGCGGGTGGCCCTGGCTGTGTTCCCAGATAGCTTCCACAGCCTCATCATCATAGCTATAGACGCCCTTGACCGGTTCCTTGATTAGCCGAACAGTCTCTTCATGAGTGAGGGGAGGCAGCTCCATCTCCAGGAACAGGTTATACCAGGGGCTTTCCAGTCGCTCCCACTCCTTGCTGATGTGCACCCCGGCCACCACCGCCCCCAGGTTGCGGGCAAAGGTCTTCATGAAGATACGCCGCAGTTGCTGCTGGACCAACTGGTCGTAGCGGTTCATCACGTCCACCTCGTCCAACAGCAAGATCAGCCTGACTTCCTTGTCGCTGTTTTGCTGAAGGTGGTCAATCAGCCCGCTTAAGTCGCGGGCAAAGTCGCGGTGGGTATACGCATCCTCGCCCTTCTCGTTGTAGACCAAGGGCAGTCTCTCAGTCAGATAGGGCTGGCAGTCTTCGAGGATCTCTTCCATAAGGGTGTGGAAGAACTCCTCCTGAGATGTGCCCTCCAGGTCAATGAGCGCGGGGATGAAGACATAGTCCGGGTCAGACGTCGCCCGCAGCCGGTCTGCCAATTGGTAGAGGAGTGAGGTCTTGCC
>JAOZOT010000403.1 GCA_029933115.1 Anaerolineae bacterium
CGCCCCCCGAATTTTCAGACACGCTCTAACACCCTCTTGACCACCTGGCAATCTCCATATAACCTACACATCCTGCCCAGAAGAATTGTGATATAATGAGTTCGGGAGGGAGAGGTTGCAACGGACTATGCACTGAGTTTGCCAGGCCGTCTGGATTGGGGTATAATGGCAGCACGAAACACGAAGCACAGAACGTGAAAGGAAACGCGAAAGAGGGAAGGCTGTGAGCAATTGAGCGAGGAGGGGAGAAGATAGCGCATGGGCTGGGAAAGCCAGACCCGAAGAGGAGGGAGGCAAAATGTGTGGAATTGTCGGTTATGTGGGCCCTCGGCAGGCGACGGCCATCGTCGTTGAGGGCCTTAAGCGTTTGGAATACCGTGGTTACGATTCGGCCGGAGTGGCTGTGCTCCAGAATGGCCGCATTGCCCTGCGCCGCAGCGTGGGCAAACTGACCAATTTGGTCAAGGTTCTGGAGACGGACCCTCTCAGCGGCAACATCGGTATGGGCCACACCCGCTGGGCCACTCACGGCGGGGTTACCGAGGCCAACGCCCATCCCCACACCGATTGCCGTGGAGAAATCGTGGTCATCCAGAACGGTATCGTGGAGAACTATGTCGAGTTGAAAGAGGAACTGCGAGCAGAAGGACATACTTTCCGCTCACAGACCGATACTGAGGTGATTTCCCACCTGGTGGAGAAATATTACAGCCAGGAGGGAGACCTGGTCACCGCCGTGCGCCGAGCCTTGAACCGGATGAAAGGCTTTAACGCCGTAGTCGTCATGAGTTCTCATGAACCTGACAAGCTGGTGGCTGCTCGTTTGGGCAACGCCGGTGGGGTGGTGATCGGCCAGGGAGAAGGGGAGATGCTCCTAGCCTCTGATATGCCTGCTCTCCTCGATCACACCCAGCAGATGCTCTTCCTCGAGAGCCGGGAAATGGCCGTGGTCACCCAGACAGGAGCCAGTTTCTTCACCCTGGACGGGATGCCCATTCAGAAGAAAGTGCAGGTGATCCCTCTGGATCCTGTGGCCGTGGCCAAAGGCGGATACAAGCACTTCATGCAGAAGGAAATCTACGAGCAGTCGCGCTCGGTCACCGACGCCATTCGGGGACGCGTGGACTTTGATGAAGCCACAGTTCACTTGGAGGATGTGCACATTGACCCAGAGATATTGCGGCGAGTGGACAAAATATACAGCGTAGCCTGTGGCACAGCCTGGCACTCGGCTCTGGTGGGCAAATTCATGATCGAGGAACTGGCCCGGGTGCGGGTTGAGGTGGATTACGGCTCCGAGTTCCGTTACCGTGATCCGCTGTTAGATGACAGGACACTGCTACTGGCCGTGACCCAATCGGGAGAGACGGTGGACACCCTGGCGGCTATGGATAAGGCCAGAGAGGCGGGCATCAAGACTCTGACCATCGTCAACGTGATGGGCAGCGAGGCCAGCCGGGTGGCCGACGGGGTGATGTACATGCGCGCCGGGTTGGAAATCGGGGTGGCGGCCAGCAAGACCTTCACCTCTCAAATGGTGTTGCACTACCTGTTGGCGCTCTACCTGGGCCAGATACGGGGCACCATCAAGCGAGAACGCATGAGAGAGTTGCTGCATGATTTGGTGGAACTGCCCAACCTGGTGGGGCAGGTGTTGGAGGATGGCACCGATTACGAAGCCCTGGCCAACGAGTACTTCAAGCGGGAGAACTTTCTCTACCTGGGACGGGGGATCAATTACCCCATCGCTTTGGAGGGAGCTCTCAAGCTGAAGGAAATCAGCTACATCCACGCTGAGGGCTATCCGGCCGGTGAGATGAAGCACGGCCCTATTGCCCTGATTGACGAGCGTATGCCGGTGGTGGCCATTGCCGTCAAGGACAAAGTCTATGAGAAGATGGTCAACAATATCGAGCAGGTCAAGGCGCGAGGGGGCACCGTCATCGCTCTGGCCACCGAGGGCGATGAGGACATTGCCAGGAAGGCTGACCACGTCCTCTACATCCCACAGACCTCACCGCTCCTGACCCCTGTGCTGGCCGTCATCCCCCTGCAACTGCTGGCTTACAACATCGCCGTGCGTCGCGGCTGTGATGTGGACCAGCCCAGGAACCTGGCCAAATCGGTGACAGTGGAGTAAAAGAGCGAATTTGGTATGAGGGTTGTCTTCATCGGCTCTTTTGGCCTGCGGGTCAAGGGCACCATGAGATGGCGGGCTCTGCCGATGGCCAAGGCTCTGGCAGTCAGAGGACACCAGGTAGACATAATCCTCCCACCCTGGGATTGCTCTGAGGACGGTGGACGGGAATGGGAAGAGGAAGGTGTCGGTGTGCACAACATTGCTTTGCCGCCGCGCTTTCCTCTTTTGTTTCACCTGCTGGTCACCTGGCGGCTGGTCAGCCAAGCCCTGACCTTTAAGCCCGATGTGGTCCATTGCTTCAAGCCCAAAGCCTACGCCGGGCTCTCAGCCACAGTCTTATGGTTTTTGCAGAAATTGGGGTTGACGAAGGTCAGGCTCGTCGTTGACAGCGACGACTGGGAAGGATGGGGAGGATGGAACGAAATCGGAGACTACACCTGGGCCCAGAAGCGCTTCTTCGCCTGGCAGGAGAGGTGGGGGCTGACTCACTGTGATGCTGTGACCGTGGCTAGCCGGACGTTGCAGACCTTGGCCTGGAATCTGGGAGTAGCCCCGAGGCGAGTATTCTACGTGCCCAATGGAGCAGCTATCAATTCTCGATTCCCAATTATCAATTCCCAATTATCAACCTCCAATTCACCCTTCATGCCCCGCACTTCACGCTTCACTGTCCTGCTCTACACCCGCTTCTTCGAGTTCCAGGCGGAGCGGGTAGTCGAGGTCTTTGAACGAGTGGCAGCCGAGGTGCCAGAGGTCAAATTTCTGATTGTGGGCAAGGGGCTCTCTGGGGAGGAGGAGAAGCTACTATGCCTGGCCGGCCAGCGCGGGTTGGCCGACCGGATTGTCTACGCCGGTTGGGTCGAGCCTACTGAATTGCCTCGCTACCTGGCTGCGGCCAACGTGGCCATCTACCCTCTCGACGACAATCTCCTCAATCGCGCTCGATGCAGCGCCAAGCTCGTTGATCTCATGGCCGCTGGGTTGGCCATCGTGGCCGAGGACGTGGGGCAAAGCAGTGAGTACATTGAGCATGGCCGTTCCGGCCTCCTGGTTGAGGCCGGCGATGTGGAGGCTTTTGCTCAGTATGCAGTCAAGCTGCTGCGGGACGAGAGCCTGCGAAAGGCATTAGGAGGCGAAGCACGGCGACAAGTGTACGAAAAGTTCACTTGGGAGAAACTGATCGAGAGAATCGAGAGTGCATATTGCAGGGAGGGAGAGGTCAATGAGTGAGAAAACAGTGAGCAACAGGTCAAGGGGTGATGAGTTAACGGGTGATGGGCCAAGGGGTTGTACTCTTTGCTCCCTCGTTGACTCACTGACTCGTCAACTCGTTGATTCCTCACCTATCAACTCGTCACTCGCTAACTCGTTACTCCGATATTGGCTGCCGCCGCTTCTCTGGATGGGTGTCATTTTCGTCATCTCTGCTCAGCCCAGCCTGCCTCATTATCCTGATACTCTGCTCGACCTTGTTCTCAAGAAGACGGCGCATACGATTGAATACGGCATCCTGGCCTTCCTGCTCTGGCGGGCGCTCTCGCGGGCTTGGGGAGCTCTTTCCCGACCGGCGCTGGTCGTTGCTTTCGTCGTCTCGGTCCTCTACGCTGCTTCAGATGAATATCATCAAACCTTTGTGGTGGGGCGGAATGGGACGCCGGTGGATGTGGG
>JAOZOT010000404.1 GCA_029933115.1 Anaerolineae bacterium
GGTGATGGCTCCTTTTGGGGTAGACGAAGTTAGACAAGCTTATCACATCTGTACCCTGATGGCAAATTCGTCCGAGTCTCCGGCATTTTATGAGCTTGAGGCCGGGCAGTTGGAGGTAGGGGCGACCGGCAAAGTTGATCTGCCGGTCGCCCCCAGCGACCGATTGGACCTATTTGCCGTACTCTTTTCTGGCCGCCTCTTCCATTTTGGCTACTGCTTCTTCGGGGGTGATGCTCAACCCGAAGACGGCCTGGGTGGCATCGGCGTACACCTCATAGACGGCCGGCACCATGGCGTGATCCGCGTACCAGATCAGGTGCTCCATCTGCTCTGCCTCCTTGGCCAGGCTGAGCAGCAAAGGACTGGCGTCGTCGGGCACGGTGTCCTTGACCGTCATAACCCAGTTGGTGCGCCTCGACAGCTCCTTCAGGTGCTCCGGGGTGAACATGAAGCGGTAGAAGGCCGCCACCTCATCCGGGTGCTCGCTCTTGCTGTTGATCACAAAGGCCGAGCCTACCCCACCGTGGTAATCTTTGACGCTGCCCTTGCCTCCCTCGATGACAGGGAAGTTGAAGTAGCCCAGATTGTTCTCCAGAAACCCTTCTGGAGCCAGACTCTTCACCTGGTCAACGAAGAAGGTGCCGTTGAGGATCATGGCCGCCTCACCGGTGAAGAAGGAGTTGTTGACGTCCATGGCTCCAACGCCGTTGGTGCCCTCGGTGAAGGCTCCCATCTTCACCAGTTCCTGCAGCAGGGTCAACGCTTCCACGTGACTCGGATCGGCCCAGCCCTGCCCCTGACGGGTGACGGCGTTGTGCCAGGCCTCGTAGCCCCCCACCCGGGCGAACAGGTAGCTGGCCCAGAAGTTGCCTTGCCAGCGTTCCTTGTTGCCCAAAGCGAAGGGCGTCACCCCATTGTCCCTGAGAGTCTTGATGATCTCTTTCAGCTCGGCCATGGTCTCAGGCGGCTCCAGACCGTACTTGTCAAAGACCTCTTTGTTGTACCAGATGTGGACGGTGCGCAAAACCGTGGTGACACCGTAGGTCTTGCCATCCCAGGTCATTTGGTCGAGGCCACCAGAGATCCACTGGTCTCGCCAGCCATCCTCATCGAGGTACTTGTCCAAGGGCAAGATAGCCCCTTCCTTGGCGTAGGGTTCGGCCCAGCCGCCAGAATAGACCATGAAGGCATCGGCCGCTTCACCGGCCGCAATGGCCGTCTTCAGTTTGACCTTGTAAGGGTCGTTGGGGGTGATCTCTTCTTCGATGTGGATGTTGGGGTGCTCCTCCTCGAAGGCGGCAATCATGTCCTTGAACCACGAGTTGGCCCCCGCCATCTCCGGCCCGTAGATGTGCCAGAAGGTGATCGTTATCTCCTCCTCCGCAGGAGCAGCAGGGGCGGCCGCTTCTCCGGCGCCAGACGGCGGCCCCAGTTCCTTGGTGGCTGCCTCTTCCATTTTGGCCACTGCTTCTTCGGGGGTGATGCTCAACCCGAAGACGGCCTGGGTGGCATCGGCGTACACCTCATAGACGGCCGGCACCATGGCGTGATCCGCGTACCAGATCAGGTGCTCCATCTGCTCTGCCTCCTTGGCCAGGCTGAGCAGCAAAGGACTGGCGTCGTCGGGCACGGTGTCCTTGACCGTCATAACCCAGTTGGTGCGCCTCGACAGCTCCTTCAGGTGCTCCGGGGTGAACATGAAGCGGTAGAAGGCCGCCACCTCATCCGGGTGCTCGCTCTTGCTGTTGATCACAAAGGCCGAGCCTACCCCACCGTGGTAATCTTTGACGCTGCCCTTGCCTCCCTCGATGACAGGGAAGTTGAAGTAGCCCAGATTGTTCTCCAGAAACCCTTCTGGAGCCAGACTCTTCACCTGGTCAACGAAGAAGGTGCCGTTGAGGATCATGGCCGCCTCACCGGTGAAGAAGGAGTTGTTGACGTCCATGGCTCCAACGCCGTTGGTGCCCTCGGTGAAGGCTCCCATCTTCACCAGTTCCTGCAGCAGGGTCAACGCTTCCACGTGACTCGGATCGGCCCAGCCCTGCCCCTGACGGGTGACGGCGTTGTGCCAGGCCTCGTAGCCCCCCACCCGGGCGAACAGGTAGCTGGCCCAGAAGTTGCCTTGCCAGCGTTCCTTGTTGCCCAAAGCGAAGGGCGTCACCCCATTGTCCCTGAGAGTCTTGATGATCTCTTTCAGCTCGGCCATGGTCTCAGGCGGCTCCAGACCGTACTTGTCAAAGACCTCTTTGTTGTACCAGATGTGGACGGTGCGCAAAACCGTGGTGACACCGTAGGTCTTGCCATCCCAGGTCATTTGGTCGAGGCCACCAGAGATCCACTGGTCTCGCCAGCCATCCTCATCGAGGTACTTGTCCAAGGGCAAGATAGCCCCTTCCTTGGCGTAGGGTTCGGCCCAGCCGCCAGAATAGACCATGAAGGCATCGGCCGCTTCACCGGCCGCAATGGCCGTCTTCAGTTTGACCTTGTAAGGGTCGTTGGGGGTGATCTCTTCTTCGATGTGGATGTTGGGGTGCTCCTCCTCGAAGGCGGCAATCATGTCCTTGAACCACGAGTTGGCCCCCGCCATCTCCGGCCCGTAGATGTGCCAGAAGGTGATCGTTATCTCCTCCTCCGCAGGAGCAGCCTCTGTGGGGGCAGTAGGCGCTTCTGCCTTGGTCGGTTCTGGAGCAGGCGTGGCTGTAGGCCCGCATCCACCGGCTACCACGCTCAAGGCCAACGTGAGGATGGCCAACGTCATCATTATTCTATTCGCTTTCATTTTCCAAATCTCCTTTTCGTCTGCTACCTTTTGAGAAAAGTTTGCCCATACCCGTTCAATGGATTCGATTTACCTCACCTCCTTTTCGCTTGTCGCGAAGACGCCTGTCTGAAAAATCGAACTCAACCTCTGACCCGCTCCATAAACCGACGCACTCGATTTTCGTCCACGGGGTTCTCGATGATACCGTCCACCTTGAAGTGGGTTCCAATGATGGCCCCGTCGGCGTGTTTCAGGACCTCGGTCACATTATCAACGGTGGTCCCACTGCCCACCAACAACAGCTTGTCCGGCACCGTGCGCTTGACAGCGATGACCTCGTCCAGGCTCGCCGCCAATCCGGTGCGCTGCCCGGTGACCACCAGGCCGTCGGCCATCCCCGAGTTCGCAGCGTCGAAGGCCGAGTGTTCGATGGGCCGATAGGCCAGCGGCGCGGCGTGCTTGATGTGCACGTCCGCCAGTATCTTTACGTGCTCGGCGCCGATCATCTTGCGGTAGGTGATGGCCTCGTAGGCGCAACCTTCAATGACGCCGGCCATTGTCACCATCGCGTCGGTGTATACGGATACCCGGACAAAGCGGGCCCCGGTGCAGTTGACGATGGCCAGTTCGGCTCTGACGTCGTTGAACAGCACCTTGATACCGACCGGGATGTTGACCGCTTCAACTACTTCTTTAAGAACCAGAGTCATGGGGGCTACCGTCTCTGGCCCGACCACCTTCTGGCGCGGGCGATTGAAGATATTCTCCACAATCAAGCCGTCCACGCCTCCCCTCTCCAGGGCCAGTGCATCGTCCAAAGCGTGTCCGATGATCGCTTCCATGTCACCGCTCGAGCCCGGGAAACCCGGCATGGGTTTAAGGTGGACCATGCCAATGATCACTTTCGGCTGTTCGAACAAGCTACGCATATCCTGACGACTCCCTTCTTTTCACACTGTGATAGCGGACTCTCGTTTTAGAGCGTGTCTGAAAATTCAGGGGGCGGCGCTCGTAGTACGACTTCAGTCGTTTTTA
>JAOZOT010000405.1 GCA_029933115.1 Anaerolineae bacterium
GCAACCGGGCCCTGATGCGCTCTACCAACTCCTCTATTTCGGCCAGGATGCGGTCCAGCCCGGTGGCGGATGAGGGTAGCTCTTCCAACGCGGTGATGCGCTCCAATTCGTCGCGCACCCGGGTCAGGGCTGTGGCCAGGGCGTCCAGGGGGGCGGCGATGGCAGGGGAGGGCTCGGCCGCCGGGGGCGCTTCTGCGGGAGGAGGCTGTGGTGGCCGGCGCACCTCCGCCGGGGCAGGGGAGGGGGGAGCGGCCTGCACTTCGGCCACGACCTGGGCGACCGGCTTGGGCGCCTCGGTCAGGGTTCGCTGCTTGGCCTGGGCTTTGAGGATGCGGGCTGCCTGTTGCACCTGGCTGGAGCTCAGGCCCGCTTCTTTTCTGGCGCGGTGAAGCTCGACCTGCTGCGAGGGAGTCAGGCCCTGGTAGGACCGGGTGTCCTTCTCTGTGATCACACCGGCGCGGACGTCCTCCTGTATCTCCGGGGGCAGGTCGAGCAGACGCCGCAGTCGCGTCATGCGCGTGGGGCTCAATCCTACCTTTTGACCTACGTCTGACCAGGTCACCCTCGTGCTCCAGGAGGTCTTGTCCCGGGAGGGAGCTTCGCCGGATTCTATCCTCGCGTCGAGCTCCCGCTGCATCTGTTCCCGGAGCTCGATCAGTGCCGCGGCTCGGTCTATGTCGTTGAGGTCTTCGCGCTGGATGTTCTCGATCAATTGTCTGATCAGCCTGGTTGCCCGGTCGAGGGGCCTGGGCTTGATCACCGCCGGTATGGTCTCCAGGCCGGCTATTTTGGCTGCTCGCCAGCGGCGCTCACCGTGGACCAGCCGGAAGACGTCGTGTTCCTCGTCGTAGTCCACTTCGATTGGTTGGATGACGCCTTGCTCGCGGATGGATTCGGCCAAGTCGGCCAGGGTCTCGTCAGGAGTTGTCTTGCGCGGCTGGTTGGGGTCGGGGACGATGCGGTCGAGACGGATGGCTTTCAGGTTGAGACCGGCCACCTGGACGTCGCCTTTGTCGCTGGTCACGAACCGGTCGAGGGGTTCTGCTCCTTCGCTCGGCTCGCGCCGTTGTAGTTTCTGTTTTACAGTTCCTCGCCTTTTAGCCATTTCCTAAAACCTCTCGCGCTAATGCCCGGAAATCCTCTGCGAAGGCCTTGGCCGGTGTGTAGCGGAAGACGCTTTTTCCTTCCGCCGCTGATTCTGGGAAGCGGATGGAGCGGGAGATCACCGTCTCGAAGACTTTCAGGTCGCGGTAGAGTTCGCGCACCGTTTCGATGATCTCCCGGCCGTGGAGCGTTCTCTGCGTGGCCATGGTCAGCAGGATTCCCTCAACTCGCAGTTCCGGGTTCAGTTCGGTGCGGATGATCCGCTGCATCAGGTGCAGCAGTTGGTCAATGCCTTTCGCCGCAAAATACTCGGCCTGCACGGGGATGATCACGGAATCGGCCATGGTCAGAGCGTTGACCACCAGAATGCCCAGGGAAGGGGGGCAGTCAACGAAACAGTAGTCGTACTCATCGCTGACCAATTTGAGTGCCTTGCTGAGCACGTACTCCCGGCGGATCGTGTTCTGCAGGTCGAGTTCGGCCAGGGCCAGGTCGAGGTTGCTCGGCACCAGGCCGACTCCTTCTTCGGTCTGGAGGATGGGAGGTGGATTTTCGGTCGTGCCGTCTCTGATGATCTCGCAGATGGTGGTGTAGATCGTCTGCTTCTGGCTATCCGGCTCCATCCCCAGGTACGAGGTCAGGTTGGCTTGTGGGTCAAGGTCTACCAGGAGGACTCGTTGCCCCATTTCGGCCATAGCCGCGCCCAGGTTGAGGCAGGTGGTTGTCTTGCCCGATCCTCCTTTTTGCAGTGCGAAAGCGATTGTCTTCACACTTTCCCCCTTGTTACGTGGTGTGGTATGCGGTTTGCCGATCGCGGATTTGTTCGTGAGGTGCGCGCGAACTCGGATTGTGGCCTGACTACGAGTATAGCACAAACTTTCAGCAAAGGCAAAACACGAAGGGCGTAAACGCGAAGGGCACAAAGCACGGGGAGCGCGGAACGCAGGGGGCGCGAAAGGGGAGGGGGGAGGCGTTTTCGTATAGTCAGTCACTACCCAATCCTTCTCTCACCATCGGTAACTCTACATAAAGTGGAGGGGTTGGGGGAACCGCTGTTGGCTTGACATAATATACACAGTCTGGCCTTGCGGCGCTTGTGACCGTTTGCATCTTGCACAGGCACGGGCGGGGTTTGGAGGCGAAAGTGAGATGACGAGGCGGTTCGGCCAGCGCAGCTTTTACGGCTCTCCCGGGGCCTGCTTGTAGGGTCAATCGCGGCTCTGCCTTGGAGGTGTGACATAGCCGCAGAAGTTTTGCCCCGGGGCAAAACTTCTAGGGTGATAGGGCAGGGGGCCGGGTGGGTCCGGTTGTGGTGCGTGTGAGCCGGCGGTCGGTGAGACCGGGGGTGGTGGCGGCAGAGGCTTACGGCTTGGGGCGGTGGCCGGTTTTGGTCGAGTTCTGGAGCCGGGCCGCGTTGTGTGGTTTTCGGGGGAGGGGGGTGTTTGACCGGGGGGTGTTTTTGTGGTATAATAACTTCAGCTAAAGTCCCTTAGCTGAAATATCACTGCAGAGGAGGACCAACCGTGGCTGAAGAACCCTACCCCACTATCGCCGAGGCCGTGGAGCTCTTTCTCGCCGCGCCGGAGCAGGACCCGCTGGCTACGCCGGAAACGCACCGCACCTACCGCACTGCGCTGCGCGCTTTTCTGCGTTTTCTCCAAGAGTCCGACCAAGTCCCCTCCCCTACCGAAACCACCGACTCCCTCGGTGTCGGTATTCTCAGGGCCTTCTACGTCTGGCTGTTGGAGCAGGAGCCGGAGCACGCGCCGGGCGAGAAGCTGTCGGATGCTACGGTGGCCACCTACTTGGCTGCCGTGACCTCCCTGCTCCGCTTCCTGGAGCTCCGCCTGGGGGACACCTCAAAGCTGACCTTCACCGTGGACCAGGCCCGTGACCGTGTGGGAGAGGTGCCCACCGGCCGGATAGTGCGCCGGCCGCCGAGCCGGATTCCGCTGGTGATAACGTATTATGACAAGTTGCCTCTCCCGACCGGGACTGCGCCACGCCAGATCAAGAGGCGCCTCGACATTTTGCGCAACCGGGCCATCCTGCACGTCCTCTACTCCACCGGGTGTCGTATCTCCGAGGTGGCGGCCCTCAACCGCTCTGACGTGGAGGAGGGGTACGCCGACGAGGCCCTGATTGTGAGCCGCAAGGGGAGGCGGCGGGAGGTGAAGGAGCGGCACGTCTATTTCACGCCGGAGGCGCAGGCGGCTATGCGGGCCTACCTCGCGGCCCGGGACGATCACGTCAGCGCCCTCTTTGTAAGCCACCGGGCGAAGAATCCCGAGCGGCGACGCCGGCTGTCCACCCGCTCCATCTGGCAGGTGGTGAAGGACGCCGGGAAGGCGGTGGGGGTGCCGGAGGTCATGCCCCATCATTTCCGGCACTACCGGGGGTCGGTTTTGCTGGAGCAAGGGCTGTCGCTGGCCCAGGTGCAGGAGGTGTTGGGGCATGAGAGCGTGGACACCACCCGGCGGACCTACATCCACCTGGACAGGGGCAAGTTGAAGGCCGACGTCTTGGCCCACTCGCCTTCCCCGGCGGAGCTGGCGCGGGAGCTGGAGCAGCGGGGTAAGCGTTCCGGTGGTTGATCTGCGCAGCTCATTAGGAAGGCTTGAAAACCTGCAGCAGATATGGTACAATGGTAGCGAAAGTTGCTTTAGGTAGGGGCTCGGTTA
>JAOZOT010000406.1 GCA_029933115.1 Anaerolineae bacterium
CCGTCAACGTCGGGAGGATACTCATGGCTGAATTGACGCGCAAAGATGTAATCCTTATCCTGGGGATGGGAGGGGCAAACCCCAGACTCGCCGGGGTGGACCTCAGCGAACTGAATCTGGAATACTTTGACTTCCACGGAGCCAATCTGACCAGGGCCGATCTGAGCAAGACCGACTTGAGTCATGCCAACCTGAGTCAGGCCAGCCTCAAAGAGGCCGACCTGCGCTGGGCCAAACTGAGTAACGCCGATCTCAGCCAGGCGGACTTGAGCGGAGCCAACTTGAGCGGAGCCGACCTGAGCGACGCCGATTTGAGGCAAGCCATCCTGGAAAGAGCCGACCTGAGTCGAGCCATCCTGAAGGGAGCCATCATGCCCGATGGCACAAAACACGTTTGAGGGTGAACCGTTCACCTTCTGGGGCAGTCTGCGGCGCAAGCACCAGGGAGTGAGACAGTGCGCATCGGCATCAATGCCTTTTACCTTGGCGCGGTGACGACGGGCAGTGGGCAATATATCAATCATCTCATCCGCCGGTTGACGAGGCTGGAAGATGAAAACGAATACGTGCTTGTTCACGCCTCACGCTTCACACTTCAGGCCTCAGGTGACTCGCAGCGTGTATCCTGCACCCTGCAACCCGTCCCCACACCCTTTGACTCAATCAGCGAGGATTTGGCCAAGCTCTGGTTTGAGCAGGTTGCCTTTCCTCGCCTCTGTCGCCGCCAAGGTCTCGAGATAGCCCACGTCCCCTACTTCGCTTCCCCTCTCTTTCCCTCCATCCCGACGGTGGTCACCGTCCACGACCTCATCCCCATGCTCCTGCCTGCTTATCGAGGCTCGGTTCTGGTGCGTCTCTACACCCGCCTGGTGGCCGCTGCGGCCAGGAAGGCCGACATGGTGCTCACCGATTCCCAGGCATCTCAACAGGACATCGTGCGTCTGCTGGGCATCCCGGCGGAACGAGTGTGCGTCATTTACCTGGCCGTTGACGACATCTACCGGCCGGTTCTGGACGAGCATCGCCTGACAGAGACTCGTCGAAAGTACGGCCTGCCCGAAAACTATCTCCTCTACCTTGGTGGATTCGACCGGCGCAAGAATGTGCCGACTTTGCTGAAAGCCTTTGCCCAGTTGGCAAAAGACTCGGGATTCGAGATTCGAGATTCAGAAATTTTCCTGGTAATAGCCGGCCGCCTGCCGGAAAAGGGCTCAAGCTTTTTTCCCGATCCACGGCCCATCGTTCAGAGGCTGGGGATCGGGGGGCAGGTGGTTTTCACCGGTTGGGTGCCGGAGGAGGATAAGCCGGCCCTTTACAGTGGAGCGCGGGCCCTCGTCTTCCCTTCTCTCTACGAAGGCTTCGGCCTGCCACCGCTGGAGGCCCTGGCCTGCGGCACGCCGGTCATCGCCTCCAATCGGGGGTCGCTGCCAGAGATCGTGGGCGACGGGGGTGTGCTGGTGGAACCGGACGATGTGGAAGGGCTGGCGGCAGCGATGGAAAAGCTGCTGGCTGACGATGACCTGCGGACCAATCTGCGGCAAAAGGGGCTGGCCCACGCGGCCAGATTCAGTTGGGAGAAGACGGCGCGAGAGACATTAGCAGTATATCAAGAGGTAGGGGAATACAAGAGATAAGTACGGGATTTGGTGGACTTTAGCGAATCCATTCAACAGCGATGAGGTCTTGAGCTTCAAGGGGCTCTATCTCATGGTGGTCGGCAGTGACGAGGATGCCGTCTTCCACAAGAGAGACGGCAATGGCAAAGGCATCGGCATAGGAGACCCGCTGAGTGGCTTTCACCTTCCCTGCCATGAGCAAGATGTCCTCCCGGATATTGAGGAAACGGATCGGAAGCTGAGTTATGAGGGCATAGACATTGTTAGCTTCGTCCTCACCATCATTACGGAAGACATGGTAATAGACCTCGCCGAGGTTAATGTAGTGCATTAGCAGCTCAATCTCACCAGCCTCTGCTCGACGCAAAAGACCCTCAACTACGTCGGCTCCATCTTCGTCAGACAGGAAGGCAATAATCGCACAGGCATCGAGGATGTATCTCATCGGTCACTCTCAAATCTGGCTTCTTCCCTTGCTAGCTCTTCTCGCTTGGCGGCGAGATAAGTAGAAACTGAAGTTTTTTTGCCTTTGAGCATTCCACGGGCGGCTTCGATAGGGTCTCTGGAGAGGGGCACAACGATCCAGGTCTTGCCTGCGTCAATCCATCGCAGCTTGGCTTTAGGCCCAATCTGGTACTTCCGCCTGAGGGCAAGAGGAATCTCTGTACGTCCCTGCTTTGAGACCACAGTAATGGCGCTGGTCTCCGCTGAATAAATCGTTGCAGTCTCCTTCAGCTTTGCCATTTCGATCACCTCTCTCGGCCAGGATTATAACATAGAAAATTGACAAAGACAAGGGGGATCTCTTGCGTGTCTTGATGATCTCCAAGGCCTGCATCGTAGGCGCTTACCAGAAAAAGCTGGAAGAGCTGGCCCGGTTCGACGACGTGGAACTGACCGTCATCGTGCCGCCCTACTGGCGCGACGAGCGCGGGGTGATGCCTCTGGAGCGGGTGTACACAGAAGGCTACCGCTTCATTGTCGAGCCCATGCTGCTCAACGGCCACTTCCACCTGCACTTCTACCCCGGCCTGGGCAAGCACATCCGGCGTCTCCGACCGGACATCGTCCACATTGACGAGGAGCCCTACAACCTGGCCACCTTCCAGGCCATGCGCCTGGCCAAAGGGGCGGGAGCCAGGGCCCTCTTCTTCACCTGGCAAAACTTGAAGCGCACTTATCCTTTCCCTTTTAGCTTCATCGAAAGCTACAACCTGAAAAAAGCCGATTACGCCATCGCCGGCAACCAGGAGGCGGTGGAGGTGTGGCGGGAGAAAGGGTACAAAGGGCCAATCAAAGTGATCCCGCAATTTGGAGTGGACCCAGAAATCTACGCGCCACGCCTCACGCCTCACACCTCACGCTTCACCATCGGTTACGTGGGGCGCCTGGTGGAAGAGAAAGGGGTGCAGGTATTGCTGCAGGCTGTGAACGGGCTGGCGGGGGAATGGCGTCTGCGTATTCTGGGCAGCGGTCCTATGCAACCTCAGTTGGAAGCCCTGGCCCGGCGGCTGAACGTCGTTGAACGGGTGACTTTCGAGTCGCCTGTCCCTTCCGCTCAGATGCCGGCTTTCTACAACCAATTGGACGCTCTGGTCTTGCCCTCGCTGACACGGCCTCACTGGAAAGAGCAATTTGGGCGGGTGCTCATCGAAGCTATGGCTTGCGGGGTGCCCGTGATTGGTTCGCGCTCAGGTGAGATCCCCCACGTCATCGGCCAGGCCGGGCTGAGCTTCACCGAGGGTGACGTCCAAGAGCTCAGAGCCAGGCTCTCCCAATTGATGGGCGCCCCTGCCCTCCGTGCCGACCTGTCCAGGCGGGGGCGGGAGCGGGTGCTGGCCCACTACACTCAAGCCAGGATCGCTGCTGAGACTCACGAGGTATACTGTCAACTGCTGACTGCGGCCGGGTGACAGCCTGGCTGTGCTCGTAACCGAGGGTCAAACGAGCCGGGCCGGGGTAGGCCGAGGGCCCTGCCCTTCGGCTATCCCTTCAGGCTCCGACAGAAAAGGGGAGCGCCTCCCGCTCCCCTTTTGGCTCTTTGACCTGTTGACTCGTTGCTTTTCACCCGGCCTAAGGCGTGGTCTCGGTGGGTACGGTGCTGGACCCAATGGTGGCCCCAGGCATGGTCTCACCGGGCGTCAGATTGAGGAAGGGGACAAAGCTGCC
>JAOZOT010000407.1 GCA_029933115.1 Anaerolineae bacterium
TAGGAGGTAGACCGATGGATGGCAAAGGTGAGACGTGGCCGAGAGCGTGGTCTCTAAAGAAGGAGATTCAGCGCTTGGGGCGGCGGGCGTTTTCGATCAGGGTGTCTATTTCTTTTCGGTAAATTGCAGGTATGCGACGCCTATCAACTCTGGCTTTCAGGAATCTGTGGACCAGGAAGGCCCGCACGGTGCTCACCGTCACCGGCATCGTGCTGGGCGTAGCAACTGTCTTTGCCATCAGCATCACCGGCGCCAGCACGGCCAAGTCGCTGGAGGACTTTTTTGCCCAGTCGTCGGGTCGGGCCGATCTATCTATCACCGGTGCCGCCGACTCCAGCACCGGCTTCCGCCGGCGACTGCTGCGCCGGGTGCAAGAGTTCCCCAGCGTGGAGATGGCCGTGGCTAACACCTGGGATCAGTCACTGCTGCTGGGCCACGACGACGAGGTCAGCCTGCAAGTGATGGGCATTGACCCCGAGACCGACCGGCAAGTGCGCAGCTACGAGGTGGAGCAGGGCCGTTTCCTGTCGGCCGAGGACCGGCGCTACACAATGATGCTAGTCTCTCCCTTGGCCGAGAAGTACGGGATCGAAGTGGGCGACGAGGTGGAGTTGATGGTGGCCGAGGGCACTGAGGTGTTTCAGGTGGTGGGCCTGTTGAAAGACAAAGGGGCTGGCCGGCTGAATCTGGGACGGGTGGCCTTTGTACCGCTGGACGTGGCCCAGAGGGTGTTCGAGCGGGGGCGTAGGGTTGACCAGATAGACCTGGTAGCCGCTCCGGCCGTGGCCAACGACAAAGTCGCTCTGAGACAGTTGAAAGAAGATTTGCAGGCCGAATTGGGTGCGGCCTACGTGGTAGATTACCCGGCCGCCGTCGGCCAATCCGTCGCCGGCGCACTGAGTGGCTTCAACGCGGCCATGAGCATGTTCAGCGTCATTGCTCTGCTGGTGGGAGCCATGCTTATCTACAACACCTTCGCTATGACGGTGGTGGAGCGGACGCGGGAGATCGGCCTGTTGCGTGCTCTGGGCGCCAGCAAGGGACAATTGCTCCGTCTGGTGCTGTCCGAGGCCCTGTTTCTGGGGTTAGGAAGCACAGCCCTGGGGCTGGCTGGAGGGCCAGCCCTGGCCTTTCCTCTTATGAAGCTGATGTCCAAGATGATGGGCGGGTTTCCTTTGGAAAGCTTTGTGATGCCGCCTGTGGGGGCGGTGCAAGGGCTCGTTGTGGGCCTGGTGGTGACCTTTGTCGCTGCCTTGCTACCTGCCTGGCGGGGCAGCCGCATCTCACCCATCGAGGCCCTGCGGGAGGCTCGCATCCAGAGAGAAGGCTTCCTGTTGCGCCGGGGCTGGATCATCGGCCTGGCGCTGCTGGCAGTGGTGGTGGCAGATCAGTTCGTGACCTTTCTGAGTGGTGAGTTGTTTTTCATCACCCTCTTCCTGGGAGCCACCCTGCTGGTGCCGCAAACCATCGCTCTATTGGAGCGGGCCATCCGCCTGGGAGTGACGGCCGTCTACGGCCAGCCAGGGCGGTTGGGCAGCATGAACCTGCAACGCTCCAAAGGTCGGGTCAGCCTGACGGTGGGGGTGCTCATGGTGGGAGTGACGATGCTCATCGCCATTAGCAGCATGAGCGCCAGCTTCACGGCCGAGGTGCACGAGTGGATGGAGGCAGCTCTGGCCGGCGACCTGTACATCAGCTCCTTTCGGCCCCTGCGCCTGCAACTGATGCGTCATCTCCGGGAGGGGAGGGCATGGGGCCGATGACCCCCGTGCGTTACATGTACGTCAGGATGGTGGGCGGTATCAATGCTGAAGGTTTCCACGAGAAACGGGAGATCATGTTGATCAAGTTCATTGACCCCAGGACATACGGCGACGTGGCTTCGTTGCGCTTCACCGAGGACGAAGGAGACGCCGAGGCCATGCTGGAATGCTTCGCCCGGGGCGATGCGCTGCTGGTCAGCGGGACGGTGGGCACCCTGCTCAAAGTGGGCCGGGGCGACATCGTCCGTTTGCGCACCAACCGCGGCGAGCGAGATTTCGAGGTGGCCGGAGTGATCCAGGACTTTTTCCAGGGGGGACGGGTCATGTACGGCTCGTGGGGTGATATGAGGCGTTACTTTGGTGAGGACAAGGCCACCTTGTTCATGGCCAGGGTCAAGCCCGAGGTAGAAGTGGACCAGGTGAAGCAGCAACTGGAGGAGGGGGTGGCCAGGAGTCGGCATCTGGAGGTAGAGTCCGGTGAAGAAGCGCGGGCTGAGATGGAGCGTGCCACCAGTCAGGTCTTTGCCATGTTTGGGGCGGTGGTCTGGATTGCAGTCATCGTGGCCGGACTGGGAGTGACCAATACCGTGACCATGAGTGTGCTGGAGCGGGTGCGGGAGATTGGGATGCTGCGCTCGTTGGGTATGCTCGTGGGGCAGGTGAGCCGCATGGTGCTGGCCGAATCGCTGGCCATGGGTGTCATCGGTGGCATTTTTGGCCTGTTGGTGGGTTTGCCTCTCTCGTGGATGATGGTGGTTGGGATGGGCCAGGGCACAGGCTGGAAGATGGATTACATTTTGCCTGGCGGCTCATTCCTGGGTGGAGCCATCATCGCTGTGGGGGTCTCTCAGGTAGCGGCTCTCTACCCCGTCTGGCGGGCGACTAGAATAGGGGTGGTGGAGGCGATAAAGGGGAATGAGTGAACGAGTGACGAGTCGAGAGTGACGAGTAAGGAGGGTCGAAGGTGGCAATCCTGGAAGCCAACAGCGTCAGCAAACAATATCAGATGGGCGAGGTGACGGTGGATGCCCTGGATGAGGTGAATTTTGTCGTGGAAAAGGGAGAGTTTGTGGCGGTGATGGGGCCCTCTGGTTCAGGTAAATCCACCCTGTTGCACCTGCTGGGTGGATTGGACAAACCGAGCGCCGGCGAGGTCACTTTAGGTGGACACAGGCTCTCGCTCATGTCCGACAGAGAAGTCACTCTCATCCGTCGCCGCAACGTGGGCTTTATCTTCCAGTTCTACAATCTGTTGCCTACCTTGACAGCCGAAGAGAACATCGCCTTGCCGTTGCTAATTGACGGTAAAAAGCTCAAGAAGTACCAGAGTAGGATTGATGAGTTGCTGGAGTTGGTGGGCCTGAGCGACCGCCGCAAGCACAAGCCCGATCAGTTATCGGGGGGCGAGCAGCAGCGGGTGGCCATCGCCCGGGCCTTTGTCAACGACCCGGACATCGTCCTGGCCGACGAGCCCACAGGCAACCTGGACTCCAGGGCCGGCGAAGAGATTATGAAGCTTCTGCGTCGCTCCTGTGACGAACTGGGCCAGACCATCGTCGTCGTCACCCACGACCCCAAGGCGGCCAGCTTTGCCGACCGCATCGTCTTCCTCAAGGATGGCCAGATCGCCGGCGAGATCAGGCTGGAGAAAGGCAGTGACACTGCGCCCATCCTGGAGCGATTGGGAGAGTTGGATATGTGAGCCAGCACTTGCGCTGTGCTTCCCATTGCTGCTTGACGAAAAGGCGAAAGTGCGTTAGAATATGGCCGTCCGCAGAGTTAGCCAGTTGGACTGTGTGAGTTGCGGGCGACCATGTTTTGTTGGTCGCCCCTGCTTTTGCCCACATGAGAGCGTGTCGAACAACACCATGGGCTCTGAAGGGGTAGGCCGAAGGCAGTGCCTGTGGTCTACCCCGGCCGGGCTCATTTGATCCCGGTTACGATCTGCTGCGAGCTATTGACTGAGGTAGCTCTGCACTCAATCGTGGTTGGGCAGGCTGCCCCACTCCGAGGGCGC
>JAOZOT010000408.1 GCA_029933115.1 Anaerolineae bacterium
GCTATTGGGGGCCACGCTACCAGGTGGCCTCCCTCGAAGTGGCCGTGGAAGGCGACTGGGCTTATGGCGTGGCCCGGTGGGAGAGCGAGGCGAAGCTGCTGAGCGGCCCGCTGCACATCCTAGCCCACCGTTCAGTGGACGGGACCTGGCAGGTGTTGCTGCCGAGCGGTGATGAACTGTACCGTCAGTGGGTGGACGCCGCGCCGGAGAGCCTGGTGCCGGCTGGTGAGAAGAGCCAACTGCGCACCCAGGCCGCTGAAGCCGAGGCCTTGCGGCAGCCCCAGGCCACGCCGGCGGTTCCACCGGCTGCGACTGCGACGCCGTCGGGCAAAGAGGGGCTAGGCGAGCCTGTTAAGCCTGTTACGGGACTGGCAAAACCCACGGCTACGCCGACGCCTACCCTAGAGCCAACGCCAGTCCCGGTCGCATCTGCGGTTCCATTGGCTGCGACTGGGATGCCGTCGGGCAAGGAAAAGCCAAGTGTATCTTCTGAACTTATTCTGAGACCTGAGCCTTTGGGGCCAGAACAAGCTCGTCAGGCAGCTCTCTCCCGAATGAGAGTGCAAGTGACTCAAGGACGTGCTCCCACGTGGGACGGAGCCGCCTTGGGCGACTATATTCCTCTCTATGATTTGAGCGGCGAGGTTACGGCCTATCTGTTTCCAGTGAGTAAAGGTGGAAACCCAGCTGGTTATTTGACCGTGGCCGCGCTGCACCTGCCTAATCCCGTTCTCGAATTCTCAACTGAAGGCTCCACACCCTTGTATGGCGCGCTGGACCTAGCTGAACAGAAAGGATACCGACTGACTGCCCCCCAACGCCCACTTTACCTGGGATTGTTAATCTATGGGTATGAGCTGGTTTGGCCATCAGCCAGACGGCGACTGGTGTTGGACCTGTTCACTGGTGGCACTTTTAGTGTGACTGAAGAAGAGGCATGTGTACCCCTGCGTCAGCGGGTCCGGCCTGAAGCCACGCAGTTACAAGCTCAGACTATCCAGCCAATGGCTTATAATCTGATTAGTGGTGTACCCGATTGGAACCAATTTTGGGGCAGTTACGGTTGCTGGAGCGGTTGCTCGCCCACTTCTGCCACGAATGTGATGGGATACTGGGATAGCCGCAACTACGGCGATCTGATTAGTGGCAGTGACTGGCAAGGTGCCGTAAACGAGATGCGCAATCATATGGGAACCTGGTGTACGGAAGACGATTCTGGAGCGACGCTTATCAACAACATCTCCCCTGGCATAATCAGTTATGCCCAGGCTCACGGTTACACCTTTACTTCTGAGTGGTGGTGCGATGGGTGTGCCACTAGTCCCACCTATGACCGCTATCGTGCCGAGATAAGTGGGAATCGTCCGATAGTAGTGGACGTGATCGGCCACAGCACCTATGGCAATCACACTGTCACTGGCGTCGGCTACGAAACCAATGGCTCGTATATGATCATCCACGACAATTGGCCAAGCACTGGCGAAAATGTCTATCTCCAGTATGGCAGTGGCTACAGCAGCATTCATATGCACCCCGTCGTCCCAGGTGGTGGCGGCAGCTGCCCCCAATCTGGCGGCATCATCCTCTACAAGCACGCTAGCTATGACTGCGGCGGTGAAGGAGAAGGCAGCGGGTACGTCCTTCGGAGTAGCACCGGCTGGCAGAACGTGCCTGGCTCCTTCAACGATCAGGCCTCGTCGTTGAAAGTCCCATCCGGCTGGTCGGTGCGGTTGTACGAGCATTCCGACCGCAACGGCGCTTCGGTCTGCCGCAACGGGGACGACAGCGACTTTGCTGGCGACTACTTTGATGGCGGCAGTGTGGGGCTCAACGATAAAGTTTCATCGTTCGAGGTCTTTGATAACAACAATTGCAGCTCTGGTCCACCACCGGGGCAGGTCGAGCTGTGGAGTCTGGCCAACTTTGATGGGAGTATCGTATGGAGTGGGGGCACCGGGTTCAGCAACGGTCCCAATGCTGACTCCTATTCGATGAAGATTCCGAGCGGGTGGTCGGTCAAGACGTGGCGGGGTGACAATCGGAGTGGAGAGGAGCGTTGTTGGTCCGAGTCAGTGCCCAACTTGCAGGATCACGGCTGGCACCTTGCCATCCAGTCCATCGAAGTCTTCGACCACAATGTCTGCTCGTCGCCGCCAAGTGAACAAGTCAAACTGTGGAGTTTGGCCAACTATGATGGTAGCGTTGTGTGGAGTGGAGGAACCGGGTTCAGCAACGACCCCAATGCTGACTCCTACTCCATGGAGATTCCGAGCGGGTGGTCGGTCAGGACATGGCGAGGTGACAATCGGAGTGGAGAGGAACGCTGCTGGCCTGAATCGGTTCCCAACTTGCAAGACCACGGCTGGCATCTGGCTATCCAGTCCATCGAAGCCTTCGACCACAACGTCTGCCCGCCATCAGCGCCCAGTTTGCAGAGCCCTAGTAATGGCAGTATATTCAACGAGGGGGACGATATCACCCTTTACTGGTCCGCCACCGGTGACGAATATTATGGTGAGATTTTAGATGGACCGGGTGGCACGCTCACCTTTGGCTGGCAAAGTGGTACATCCAAAAACATCGGCTCCCAGTGGGCCGGCTACACTTACTCCTGGCACGTCAAGGCCCGCAACGGTGCTGGAGAGAGCGGTTGGAGCAGCACCTGGACATTTACCGTGAAGCCGACCGCTCCCTCCAACTTGAGCGCCCAGACAGCCTCCTGCAGCCAAGTCAACCTCACTTGGAGCGACAATTCGGGTAATGAGGAAGGTTACAAGATTTATCGCAACGGTTCCTACGTGGACCAGGTGGGAGCGAATGTCACCAGTTACCATGATACCGGCCTGAGCGAGAACACCACCTACTCCTACCACGTCAGGGCCTTCCGCGGCAGCATCGAATCCGATTCCAGCAACACCGTCAACATTAGCACGCCGCCGTGCGCGCCACCACAGCCTGACTTGGCGCCGGCGCAATGGGATGGCTGGCAGTACCCCATCGTTCCTTCTTCAATCACAGGTACAACTGTTGTCAATACGTTGTACTCCGACAGGCCAACTTATGTGGATTGGGGGGTAGCAAACAATGGCGACGCCAATAGCGGCGGGGACGTCTATGGAGATATTTACGTAGACACAACACAACTCGCTCACTACAACTTTGGAGAAGTCACTGCTGGCATGTCCTGGGCCTTCTTTGATTGGCCGAGTTGGACTCAGAGCGAATCCGGTTGGCATACGCTGAAAGTCGTGGTTGATCCAGATAACCTTATTGATGAGTCAGACGAAACAAACAACGTCTGGGAGCATCAGTTCTACTGGGAGCCCAGTTGCAATGATCAGAACGAACCCAATGATACCTCATCCGATGCTACATTCCTATCGTTCGGCCAGACCCAGAGTGCGGATATCTGTAGCTCTGGAGACTACGACTATTATCGTTTCACCGGCACGGCTGGACAGAGAATTGTCGTAGACGTTGACGCTCAGACCATCGGCTCATCCCTCGACTCTTACATTTACCTGCTCGACAGTGACGGCAGCACCGTGCTGGCCCTGAACGACGATGAGCCGACGGGTCTCGACTCAAAGCTGGGCTATCAGTTGCCTCGCGATGGCACCTATTACGTCAAAGTGCGTGACTATTACTCGGCAGGTGGCGATGACTACTTCTATGAGCTCAAAGTCTTTGTTGATGACGTTGCCCCTTCAGCCCAGATCACGTCGCCCAGCCACTATGCCTGGCTCGACCCCAACATGCAGACTATCACGA
>JAOZOT010000409.1 GCA_029933115.1 Anaerolineae bacterium
CCAGCGAATGCAAACCTTGTACGAGATAACCAAAACCATCAACTCGACCCTCAACCTGGAAGAGGTGTTGAACCTCATCGCTCAAAGCGCAGCCGAAGCGATGCAGGTCAAGGCCTGTACCATCAGGCTGCTGGACGAAAGTGGCCAGATAGTGGACACCGTCGCTGCTTACGGGCTCAGCGAGCAATATTTGACCAAGGGACCGATAGATGTCCAGAAAAGTCTCCATACGTATCAAACCCTCTCCGGTCAACCGACTATCATTCCTGATACTTCTCGAGACAACCGCCTTCAATATCCGGCTGAGGCGAGGGCTGAGGGGATCAACTCTATGCTCTGTGTCCCCCTCCTCATCAAGGGCAAAGCCGAGGGAGTGATTTGCGTTTACAGCACCGAGCCAAATCGCTTCGGTGAGAGCGACGCCGAATTTCTCTCCGCTCTGGCCAGCGAAGGAGCCATCGCTATAGAGAACGCCAGAACCTATCAAGCTCTGGAGATGGCCGACAGGGCCAAATCGGACTTTGTACAAATGGTTACCCACGAATTGCGCTCCCCCCTCTCCGCCGTGCACAGCATATTGAGAGTCTTTGAAGAAGGTTATGCAGGCCCCATCACCTCCAAGCAACGGGACCTCATCCGGCGTTCCAAACGGCGCATCTCTTTCCTGCTGGCGCTGGTCAATGACCTCCTGGACCTGGCCGCCGGTAAAATGGAGCACCTCAAGGGTGAGAAGAAAGAAGTGGTACTCAACGAAATTATCACCAAGGTCACAGAGTTGGTGCAGACCAGAGCAGAGGAGAAAGGGCTGGAGTTGAAAGTGGAACTGGCAGAGGAGCCCCTTGTCCTCACCGGGATCGAAGATGGATTGGAACGAGTCTTTATGAACCTGGTGAGCAACGCCGTTAAATACACCCCGGCCGGTGGCTCGGTGATAGTGAAAGCCTGGAGCGAGAATGACCACATAGAGATAGAAGTGTCCGACACAGGGATTGGCATCCCCGAGGAGGCCCTGCCGCGCATCTTTGATGAATTCTACCGCGCCAAGAACGCCAAAGCTATGGAGATGGAGGGAACAGGCCTGGGACTGGCCATTGCCAAGGATGTGGTTGAACAGCACGGGGGGCAGATTTCGGTGGCAAGTGTAGTGGGGAAAGGGAGCACCTTCCACGTGACCCTGCCGAAAGGTCAAGGGGCATGAGGATAACAGATTGCGTCCGGAGCTAAAATACCAGGCTGGCCGGCCTATGGGCCTGCGCAGCAGGCTTCGCCGCGAGCCTTCGGCGTGAGCTCGGTCGAACGCCCAGACCGGGGGCTCCCCAGGCCTCGCTGCGCAAGCCCTCTATGTGCATCGAGATTGGGGTGGAAAATGCAAAGGCAGAAGATTAAAATCGGCGGCATCATCCAGAAACGCAACTTGGCCAAGATTGGAGTGATGTCTATTCCCAACCGTCCCGGTGTAGCCGGTGCTATTTTCAGCGCCCTGGGTGCCAAAGGCATCAACATCCCTTTCATCGTCCATACCATTGACCTCAATGACCTGGACAACATTGTCCTCTGCGTGGCCCAACAGGACCTGGCCGCGGCACTGGAGGTGCTCGATACCGTCAGAGAAACGGTAGGGGCGAAAGAGATCGCTTATGACAGAGAGGTAGGGATAGTCTCCCTGTTCGGCCCTCACTTCGGAGAGCGGCCGGGTATCGCCGGAATCATGTTCTCAGCCCTGGCCTCGGCCGGCGTCAACATCCTGGCTATCAGCACTTCTATTTCCAGCACGTCTTGCCTCATTGATGCTAACGACATGGACGAGGCGGTGCAAGCCCTCGAAGAAGCCTTCGAGTTGCCCTGACAGCGTGCCCAAAAAGCTGCGACCCGTGCTCCGGGTTGCGCGGACTTGCAGGTTGAAAAGCTGTTAGCGCGTGTAAGGTCGTAGTAACTTCAGCGGTTCAAAAGTCGTTACTACGAGCCACTGAATTCCATCTATGAGATTTGTCAAAGCCTTTTGGGAGGGAAAAGCATGAACATTAGCAGTTTGAACCTGACAGCCATCGCGCCGCAGATCATTATCATCATTACCGCCCTGGTGGTCTTGCTGGCTGAGCTCTTCACCGGCAGGAAGAGCCTCTTAGCCTACCTGAGCCTGTTGGGCATCATCGTAGCCGCGATAGCCTCCTGGTACATTTGGAATGGCACGGAACAGCGATTGTTCGCTGTCCCCATGTTCCAGACCATGGCCGTAGCCGACGGTTACAGCCTGTTCTTGAACCTGGTCTTCCTGGTGACCGCCGCCCTTTCTGTCCTCGCTTCCATCAACTACCTTGTCCGTGAGAGGATAAACCACGGGGAGTATTACGCCCTGCTTCTCCTCGCCACCGGCGGTATGATGCTGATGGGCTCGGCTACCGACCTGATGACCGTTTTCCTGGCCCTGGAGATCCTGTCCATCTCCCTCTACGTCCTGGCCGGCTTCAACCGTGCCGATTTGAAATCGGGCGAGTCGGCTCTCAAATATTTTCTGCTGGGCGCTTTCGCCTCGGGCTTTTTGCTCTACGGCATTGCTCTGATCTACGGGGCTACCGGCACCACCAATTTGGCCGCTATCGTGGATTTCCTGAAAGGGACCGGCCCTATGCGCGGGACTTATCTGTTCATCGGTCTGGGGCTCTTGCTGGTGGGCTTTAGCTTCAAGATAGCCCTGGTGCCTTTCCACATGTGGACCCCCGACGTCTACGAGGGCGCCCCCACCTCGGTGACAGCCTTTATGTCAGTGGGAGCCAAAGCGGCCGGCTTTGCCGCGCTGGGACGTCTCCTGCTCTATGCCTTCCCCACCTTGCTTGGGGATTGGGTTTGGGCCCTGGCCGTCCTGTCGGTGTTAACCATGACACTGGGCAACCTGACTGCTCTCGCCCAGACCAACGTCAAACGGATGCTGGCCTACTCCAGCATCGCCCACGCCGGATACATCCTCATCGGCCTCATAGCCGCCAATGAGGCGGGGATGGCCGGTGTCCTCTTCTATCTGCTGGCGTACGCCTTCATGAATGTGGGAGCCTTCGCCGTGGTCATTGCCGTGGGTCGTGAGGGCGAGCCCAACCTCGAGCTCTCTGATTATGCCGGGCTGGGTTCTCGCCAACCTCTGCTGGCAGCGGCCATGGCCGTCTTTATGTTCTCCCTGGCCGGTGTCCCTCCTCTGGCCGGATTCTTCGGCAAGCTCTATATCTTCAGCGCAGCAGTGCAAGCTGGCTTTGTTGCCCTGGCCATCATCGGCGTGCTCAACAGCGTCGTTTCCGCTTTCTTTTACCTGCGGGTGATCGTCTACATGTACATGCAGAAACCGATTGTAGAAGCCAGACCCGTTCTGGCTCCACCCCTGGCTCTGGCCATCGCCCTGGCGGTTCTGGGCACCATCGGGCTTGGCCTCTTGCCCACACCATTTTTGACCTTGGCTCAACAATCCATTGCGATGCTATTTGGGGCCTAGTGCCGGTTTCACTACCGAGCACTCGAACAGCAGCCGGATGGCGAGTTGGTTGGCCACCCGGCTGTTTCATTTTGAGTAGGTGACGCTTTCGGAAGGGTCAACGAGATGACACTTGATTAGCCCGTGATGAGGTATCTGTAAAATTATAGGTATTGGTCAGAATAGATTATATATTTACTTTGAGTGGAACTCTGGACAAAAGAGTTGGATTGTGGTAGAATATATTATCCTAGAATCGTTAGCCCCTCAGCGCCGAGGGCTCGTGACAAAGAGGTCCCCACGAGG
>JAOZOT010000410.1 GCA_029933115.1 Anaerolineae bacterium
GATCAAGCACCGGTTTGTGGATTAATCACGGAGAGCACTAGGGGCATGGAAAAGATGAACGCCCTCAGCACACCGTTGAGTTGCCGGCCTACCGCATTAGCCGCTACCCCCTGACCAACGCCGAGTACGCCCGCTTCATCGAAGCCGGCGGATATGACGAGCGGCGCTACTGGACCGAGGCGGGCTGGGCCTGGCGGGAGAAAAATGGCGTCACCCAGCCCGCGTACTGGGAGGACGAGGGGTGGAACCGGCCCGATTACCCAGTGGTCGGGGTCAGTTGGTACGAGGCCGTGGCCTACTGCCGCTGGTTGACAGAAGAGTTACGAGTTACGGGTTACGAGTTGCGAGTGGGGGGGAGGGACAATGGCACGAGCACACGAGATTTCGGCAGTGGCCGGTACGAAGTGCGATTGCCCACCGAAGCGGAGTGGGAGAAGGCGGCCCGGGGCGAGCACGCCCGCCGCTGGCCCTGGGGCGACGACTTTGACCCGGCGCGAGCTAACACTTACGAGAGCGGCCCCGGCCGCACCACCCCGGTGGGAAAATATTCCCCGGCCGGTGACAGCCCCTACGGAGCCGCAGACATGGCCGGTAACGTCTGGGAGTGGTGTTCCAGCCTTTATCGGGGTTATCCTTACGACCCTGATGATGGCCGCGAGGATTGGGAAGCTGAGGGCCGCCGTGTGTTGCGTGGCGGTTCCTGGGGTAATGTCGCCCTCCTCACTCGTTGCGCCGCCCGTTACAGAGACCGCCCTGACTTCCGTAGCAACAATGCGGGGTTTCGCTGCGTCCTCCGGTTCTCCTGATGCTGGGTCTCCGGTTCCTGAGGTTCTGGAAGGGGGAGGGTGGCCCTCACCCCCAACCCCCTCTCCCGTTCGCCCTCCGCCGTCGCTCCGGCGACAGGAGAGGGGGCTGCTTCCCTCCCTCTCCCATCGCAAAACGGGAGAGGGAGGGGTCGGGGGAGGGTGAGGGCCTTGCCCCCTCCCCTGAGCGCCGCGTGGGGCGACCGCGAGGGTTCGCGCCGGCCCCCTGGGGGCGACCGCGAGAGGTTCGCCCCTGCCGTAGGGGCCGGTCTTGCGCCGGCCCCCTGGGGCGACCGTGGGGGGGTCGCGCCGGCCCCCTGGGCGGCCGCAAGGGTTCGCCCCTACCGTAGGGGCCGGTCTTGCGCCGGCCCCCTGGGGGCGACCGCAAGGGTGCGTGCCTACTGTAGGGGCCGGTCTTGCGCCGGCCCCCTGGGGGCGACCGCAAGGGTGCGTGCCTACTGTAGGGGCCGGTCTTGCGCCGGCTCCCCTGGGGCGACCGCAAGGGTTCGCGCCGGCCCCCTGGGGGCGGCCGCAAGGGTTCGCTCCTACTCCGTGCCTCCGTATTTCCACGATGCAGGGGTGCGATGTGCGTTTAAATTGGCTGTGGGCGGAGGACCGCCCGGCAAAGTTCATATTGGGTAGCACGTTGGTCCTGGGGACCTTGGCCCGCCTGGTGCCCATCGCCACCAACCGCTTCCACCAGGACGAGGCCCTCTACAGCACCTGGGCCCTGCACATCGCTACAGGGCGGGACATGTTGCTCAACGGCTTCCCTGTGGATAAGCCGCCTCTCTTTCTTTACACCCTGGCCCTGTTTTTCAAGCTCTTTGGCCCTTCGGAGGTGACGGCCCGCTTGCCTGGGGTGTTGGCCAGCACGGCCAGCGTGGCTCTGGTGTACTATCTGGCCCGGCGGCTGTACGGCCACCCCACGGCGCTGGCCGCAGCAGTCCTGATGGCCCTCTCGCCTTTCAACATCCTCTTCGCCCCCACCGCCCTCACCGACCCGCTGCTGGTGGCCCTGGTGCTGGCAGCCCTCTGCCTGGCTGTGGAAGGCCGCTGGACCGGGGCAGGGGTCATGGCCGGCCTGGCTGCCGCTACCAAACAGCAGGGCCTTTTCTTCCTGCCACTCGTCGTCGGGGTGGGGTTGGCGAGGACCGCAGCGGAGGCTAACCTCTCGGCTTGCTCCGGCCGGATTGCAAATCCAACTGACGAGCCGCCGGATTACAAATCCGGCGGGAGCAAAAAGCGGTGGAGAGCCTATGCCTTCAACGATGTGCCCCACTTTGGCCTGGGCTTCCTGGCGGCGGTGGCCCCGGCCATCCTCTGGGACCTGGCCCGCAGCCAACGACCCGGTTTCCTGCAACAGAGCGCCATCAGCTACGGGGGGCCGGCCTGGGTCGCCCCCTCCCGGTGGCCGGAAAGGGGGCAGAGGTGGGCGGACCTTCTGTGGTACGTCACCGCTTCGCGCCCTCTCAACTTCCTGCTGATGATAGGAGTGCCCCTTTTGCTGCTCTACGGGGCCTGGTTGGTAGTAGGGGCTTTGGCCCGTCCGAAAGCCCAAGTCTGCGGTGAAATGAGGCCGGCCACGCCCATTGCAGACAGTTCCTTCAGCAGGCAAGAAGGAGAGGCTGTGATTGACCTGACCTTTGCCGGCTTTGGGCTTCTCTTCCTGGCTCTGCATCTGGTGCTCAATTTTCAAGTCTGGGACCGCTACCTGCTGGGGCTGGTGCCCATCGTGCTGCTTTTGCTGGCGCGGGTCCTTTGGCGGACCTGCGATGGGCTGGTGGCCCTGGCATCGGTTCTCCTTCCCCCTATCAGGGGGAAGGCCGGGATGGGGGTGGTTTTGGCCGTCTTTCTGGCAGTGACGCTGTACCGGCCGGCCCAGGACGCAGCCAACAGCCGCTTTCCCATCGGCGGGGATCAGGGGGCCTACCAGGGCATCGAGGCCGTGGCCGACTATTTTCGGGGCAACGTCGGGGCCGGAGCGACGCTCTACCAGCGCTGGCTTGGCTGGCACCTGGCCTTCTACATGTTCAACTACCCTTACGACTTTCAATGGTACGACTCACCTCGGCAACTGGCCGACCACGCCGCCAGGGTCACCGGCCCCCGTTACCTGGTGGCCCCTAGTTGGAAGTCGGTGACGGAGGAGAAGGCGGCCTTGGCCGAGAGGGGCCTGAGCCTGCACACCGTCTACCGGGCTTATCGCCACGACGGCAGCGTGTCTTTCACCGTTTACCGAGTCGAGGGCACAGGGGGAGAGTAGGGATCATCCATGCGTAACCGTTTCGCCGCCAAAATCCGGGAGGGTTGGCCAGACCTGGGTGTGGTCGTCGCCCTGGTGGCCTTGACTGTGCTCTTTTTCTGGAAGATTGCCCTGACCAACCTTATTCTGGTGGGTGTGGATGTTTTCACCTACTTCACCCCTTTCAGGGCCTACACTGCTGAGGTCCTGCGAGCAGGACGCCTTCCCCTCTGGAATCCTTACCTCTTCATGGGGGTGCCTTTCCTGGCCAACGTTCAGACGGCCGTACTTTATCCCCTGAATTTGCCTCTAATCTGGCTTTCCCCTCCCAAAATGGTAGCCTATTCCATCGTCATTCACATCTTCCTGGGCGGCCTTTTCGCCTACCTCTATGCCCGTCTCTCACTCGGCCTGAGCCCTTTTGGGGCCCTCGTGGCGGCCATCGTTTTCGCTTTCAGTGGCTTCCTGGGCGCTCAGGTCGAGCACCTCACCCATCTGAGCGTCTACGTTTGGCTGCCGCTGCTGTTTCTGCTGTTCGACCTCGCTTGCCCTCACCCCCTTCCCCTCTCCCGTCCGCCCTTCAGCTTCGCAGAGGGCGACAGGCGAGGGAAGCTCCCCTTCCCCTCGCCTGAGTGTGAGCACAGGAGAGGGGAAGAGGTCGGGGGATGGGGTGAGGGCCTTGCCCTCCCCGCCCTGGCGGGGCTTGGCCTGG
>JAOZOT010000411.1 GCA_029933115.1 Anaerolineae bacterium
TCAGCAAGCGCTTCAGCAGAGCCCGGCTACTCTGGTAGTCTGACCCTGTGACGTGGAGCCAATACCACGGTGCTCTACTGACCCATCTCTCCGCAGCCGGCTCCAGTGCTCTCTCCGCAATGAGGGCACTCACCGATTCAGATAGGGTCGATTTGCCCAGAGCAGCCCAGGGGAAACCTCCGCCGTATCCGGTCCGTCTCCCCAGCCCAGGCGGTGAGATCACACCTCTTGGCACCGCATATCGATTCAAGCTCTGTGGCGCTTCTGGCACTCCGCCGAAGGGATTCGGCTGCAACGCTCGACCGATGTACGGATCGTAGTACTGGCCGTCCTCTTGGTACACTAACCCCGTGCTGCCATCCAACGGCTGGCCCTGCCACAGCCGATTAGTCAACGTGAGCGGAATCGTGTTGCTGATGGCTGCCCCATACGGGTCATACAACGCCCGGCCGACTTCATCCCCGTCCGCGTCTGTGACGGCCACGGTGGAGCCCAGGTGATCCTGATGGACGTAGTAGAGCGTGCCGTCCACGCGGGTGGCGAGGCGCTGGCCGCCATTGTAAGAAGCAACGCCGTTCGAAGGAACGGCGCTTTCTCCTAAACCACAGCAGTCCATCATTTTTGGATCTGCTTGGCATAGTGATGAAGTGCGTCTATCACACTTTCGACGTATAGAATATTCTCTTTGAGAGCCACCATGGCCTGATGACGCTCTTGCTCGTTTAGATTCGCATTCAACAGTAGCAGGATATATCCTTTTATCGTTGTAATGGGTTGCCGAAGCTCTGTATATACCCCTGAGACCACTCCTTCAGCAGACCACCCATCCCAAAATGATGGTGCCATTCTCTTGGTCATGACTTTTCCCTCCCCCCGGCAGTTCACTCATGGGGTGATTATGTCTATTATCCTGACAAATTCACCGAAGTAACTCGAAGGATAGCGAACCTGGCGTATTGGTATCGTCCTTGGGGTTACACTCATACCCAGCGCGCTTGAGAGCCCTCTGGCTATTATGTCGGCTGTGCTCTCAGAAGCAACGCATGCAACGTATATCCGACCCTGCGGTCGAACGCTGCTTGAGATAGCCCTAACCACATCATGTGCGCTCGATGGATTCGGGGCAATAGAGATGATTTCATCAGCTCTAAATGGCAGCCCTCTTCCAAAGTCCAGGAAGTGTATCTCAGCCCCTGCTTCCAGTGCTGCCTCGTAACCTCTCACGATCTCATCCCACTCGGACGCAACTCCTGGATGTTGCTGAGCCAGTTCGATGATCGTTCGCATCTCTGGATGCTCAATGCCGATCACCCGTGCTCCAGGGTTCTCTGCAATGATCCTGGGCAAGTTCGTGAAGTCTCCAGACCCAAGCTCAACGATAACCCTTCTGGCATCCCCCACATCCTCCATCCGCCCTGCCGCTCGCAGCAGGTCGGCGGCTTCGTCGCCGTGTCGCAGCAACCCCAGGCTGGGGATGAGTGGCAGCAAGCTGACCGCGTCCAGCGCCCACCAGCCCAGGTTGGCCCAACTCGGCTCGCGGAAGAATTCGTAGCCGCTCCAGAAGAAGGAGCCGATGTCCAGGATGTCCCAGATAGGGAGGTGCCCTGATGGGTCAATGTAGTTCGTTGGCGAGTTGTAGGCGTAGCTGTACCGATTCCACGCCTGAGGGCTGAGAGGCTCCGGTACGATGGTATCCGCCTGGATCCACCGTCCCAGGGCGGGGTCGTACCAGCGGGCGCCCATAAGGTACAGCCCTATTGTACCATCAAACCGCGCTCCGGTGAAGAGCCGATCCGTCAGGGTGATGGGCAGGGTGCTGGTGATGACCTCCCCATAAGGGTCGTATTGCACGCGGCCCACCGCTTGCCCGGCGGCGTCGCTGAGGGCCACGGTGGAGCCGAGGTGGAATCGCTGAAACACTGAAATGCGCTGAGGACACTGAGCATCGCGCCTCAGTGTCCTCAGTGCCTACAGCGGTTTCAGTGGTACACGTAGTAGAGCGTGCCGTCCACGCGGGTGGCGATGCGCCGGCCGTTGCTGGAGGAGACAACGCCGCTTACAAAGAGCGGCGTTGCTTCATGTGGCGTGAGGCGGCGCATTCCTCAGTAAGGATCGATTTTCAGTTTCCCTTTGCGATACATATATGTTTTCCGAATCCCCTCGATGTTACCGTACGGAAAGTCTTCTACCGGCCCGGCTTTGAGTGGCAGGTCAGGCTGCTCCAGGTCCAGCCAGAGCAACTTGCCTTTTTCTACCCAGGAGGGTAAGTCCCACGCTTCGGCCAGTTCAACACCGCGCCAGGGGTCTAGCATCGGGAAATGCATAGGATCATGTCGTACCGCCTGGGCCATCCGCCGCTCTCTCAACTCGTGCGGCCTGGTCGAGTAGTAAGTCAACAGATACACCGAATAGCGAGGCGCAAACCGGTCCTTCTCGATGCGGCAAATGGGCAGGCTGTGCATCACCGCATAAGACTCGATATCGTCGGGCAGAAAATCGGGCATCACAAAGGGCACCTCTGATTGATTGCTAAAGGCTTTCAACTCCTTGGGCAGTACACCGTGCAGGTTAATAAAATGCTGCACGGCTACGAAATGGGGACAGCGTGTGCATCTTTGCCTGTCTTCCTCGCCAAGCCCTTTCCGCTCGACCGTTTCCTTGTCGGTGTAGACAAATTTCCACGAGTATGGATCTGGATACCACCCGCCCAGATAGTGCGTGTCAAGCCTTTCCTCGTACCGGGCGCCACAAAGCGGGCAGCGAGCGATGAGGTATACGGGCAATCGCCCCCAATACTCGGCTCCAGCTCGGTGAGGCGCAAAGTCTCCCACACGTTGATACTCTGGCCGTTGGGCCAGGCTCTGAAACTCAGTCACAGTGAACGTGACCTGCAAATGGCGGATAACCGCTTGCATAGGTTGATCCATACGGATTCCTCCATTGGTTTTCTTGGAAACGACCTAGACCTTCAAGGCACCAACACCCTATGATACTGCCGGTACATATCCAAAGCCGGGCCGCTGCCCAGGAACCCCGTTACGCCATGGATGTTCTTGCCATACACGTAGACTGTTGCTCTGATATAGTCTTTGCCTTGGTCAATTGCATACACACCTTTAACGAGATCCCTCAGGCCTTGCCAGTGGTGGCCATGCAATACGATGTCTTTACCATACGCCTTGTTAATCGCCCCTCGAAGCAGCTTAAATGTTTTTTCATCCATCATCCCGCTGCGACTCAGCGCCCACGCCGCGTCTAGGTCTGTTATAAACAAACCCTTTTCAGTCAGTCGCAAACCTTTTGGCCCTTTCCAGAGGGTCTTCTTGGCATAGCCGGGTTTGTGCGGTATATCCCATCCTTTCCTCGCCCAAGTCCCCCAACCCCATTCCATCCCTCGGAAAGCAACAATCTCTCCTTCATCAAGCGCCTCGACAATCGCCCTTTGGAGCGCACGATGATGCCCGCTTGATCTGGGCGCATACCGGATGGCATCCCCCACATCCTCCACTCGCCCCGCTGCCCGCAGCAGGTCGGCGGCTTCGTCGCCGTGCCTCAGCAGGCCCAGGCTGGGTATCAGCGGCAGCAACCCGATCACATCCAGCGCCCACCAGCCCAGGTTGGCCCAACTGGGCTCGCGGTACAGGTCGTAGCTGCTCCACAGGAAGGAGCCCACGTCCAGAATGTCCCAGAAGCCGATGTGCCCCGTGGGGTCAACGTAGTTGGTGGGGTTGTTGTAAACGTACGAGAAGCG
>JAOZOT010000051.1:0-12762 GCA_029933115.1 Anaerolineae bacterium
GGTCTACCTGCTCGAAGCGTTGGTCTATCTGACCAAAGCGCCGCTCGTTGCCGGCTTTTAATTCGGCGAGATCTCCCTTTATTTCGACGAAGCGACGTTCGCCGTCCTTTTTCAGTTCGGTGATATCTTCTCTCAGTTCAAGGATGCGCTGTCCGTTACGCTCGATGGCCTCTTCCAGGCGCTTGGTCTCGCTGCCGATAAAGCGATCGTAATACAGGGGCAGAGGCCGCTCCAGCCCTTCTTGGACCAGGCTCTCCTTTAGCTTGGCCAGCAATGGCTCTTGCAGGCGAACGTAGAGCGATTCCTGAAGAATCTCAAGGGTCTTTTCATCAACGGATATCTGAGACGCTTGCGCTTCCTGTGGATCTGTCATGGGTTTCCCCTCCCCCGCTCTATTTTAGCACGAATTGAGCTGGGGGTCAACTTCAACTCAAATAGTCCCGCAGCCGGCGGCTACGGCTAGGGTGACGCAGCCGGCCCAGAGCGTGGGCCTCTATCTGGCGGATGCGCTCGCGTGTCACGCCGAACTTGCGCCCCACTTCTTCCAGGGTGTAGCTATAGCCGTCAACCAAGCCAAAGCGAAGCTGCAAAATGCGCACCTCACGCGGGGTCAATGAGGCCAAAGTCTCATCCAGTTCTTCTCGCAGCAAGGTACGGGAAGCTGCGTCCATCGGAGCGACGGTTTCCACATCTTCGATGAAATCGCCCAGATAGCTGTCTTCTTCCTCCCCTACGGGCGTCTCCAAAGACAGGGGCCTCTGAGCGACTCTCATGATCCGCTCGACCTTGCGCAAAGGGACGTCCAATTCCTCGGCGATCTCCTCAATGGTCGGTTCGCGCCCCAACTCTTGCACCAGTTTCCGTGAAGCCCGCGTGAGCTTGTTTATCTGCTCGTACATGTGAACGGGCACCCGGATAGTGCGTCCTTGATCGGCAATGGCTCTGGTCACGGCCTGACGGATCCACCAGGTTGCATAAGTCGAAAATTTGTAACCGCGACGGTAGTCGAACTTGTTCACGGCACGGATGAGGCCGATGTTGCCCTCTTGGATCAGATCCAAGAAAGGCACCCCTCGACCGATGTACTTTTTGGCCACGCTGACCACCAGGCGGGAATTGGCTTTCACCAGATGTTCCTGGGCAGCTTTGCCCTCTTCCACCAGCCTTTCCAACCGCTTTCGGTTCTCCTCCGTGACCCCTCCTCGAGCTAGGCGTCGTCGGGCTCTTCTGCCCTTTTCCATCTGCTTGGCCAGCTTCACCTCCTCCTCGGCCGTCAGCAGAGGAACCTGACCGATCTCTTTCAGGTATAAACTGATCGAGTCGTCAATGTCAATGGCGCTCAGATCAAAGACCTCTGCATTTTTATCTTCCTCGATCTCTGCCACCGGCTTTTCAATTGGAGCTGGCCTCTCTTCCCCTGTCTCCCCGACTGTGATGCCCAACTCGAAAAGGGTACTGAACAAATCCTCAAGCTGTTCCAGGTTGGTTTCTACTTCTGGGAAGATCGCCAGTATGTCATCATAGGTCAAGAAACCCTGTTCTCTGCCCAAACTCAGCAACTGTTCAACAGCATCCAGACCTGTTTCCATCACTTCTGTCTCTTCTGTCACTGTACTCAACTCCTTTATCATCAATTATACACAGCTTATCACCTATTGCCGGCATTGTCAACATCAGCGATGAGGTTTAACTGCTCACGTCGCTTGACCCTGGATTTGCAATCCAGGCCCGTAGCAGCCCACTCACTTCAAATTGCGCCCGTTGGATCCAGCGGAAAGATAGACTCACACCCCAAAGGGGGACTATCAACGTGCCAAGGATACACCATCGAGCTACGGCGTGGGCGTTGTTGCCGGCGTTGACGTGGCTGTAACTGTCACCGTGACACTGACGGTGGGTGTGAAAGTTGGCGTAGGGGTGGGCTTCTTCGGCGGCTCTGTGATGAGGCGCTTCAAATCGTCAATGGTGCTAACGTACACCAGATAGATGTTGTCGTCACCTTTTTTCTGCACGTAATAGGACGAGCCCTGTGGGTTTTTGTCCCCGGCCAACAAAGTCTCTACCTGATTATCTTTCGTCTTGAGCTCGGCGGTGAGTTGCGGCTCGGCCAAACCGTAGGCAGCCAGATCACTTGTTTCTGTCAGGGTACGGCCGGCCGTCAGCTTCGCCAAGCGGTTCACCAGGCTGTTTATGCGGACGTCATCGGCTTCTTCCTGTATCGGCTCCTCTATCTGCCACGCTTGACCTTCCACCCGGCTCAGGCGGGTGGTCCCCTCCGGCCCTTTGACCGTCAGTTCCACTATATCCTCGGCGACCAAATCGAATACTTGTGTGGTCTTGGGCTCTTCCCCTTCTCCCTCCTCTGCCCTTTTCATTTCAAAGAAGTAGACGTAACCGGCCAATAAAGCAAATATTACCACCAGAATCAAGGTATTGCGCAATTTCACTCTACGCCCACCTCCACTTTTTCACGTTCCAGGTTTGCAATTCTACCTTCTACTCCACCAGACGGCCACACCGGCCACGACGACGATCAGAGGCAGGAAGATGATACTGGATACGGCGATGAACCTCGCCTGGGAAGGGGTGAGCAATATGGGCCTTGGTTGGCGTGTTTTGGGTCCGATGGCGATCAATTCTTCCTCCTCGGCCAACCAATTGATGGCGTTCAAGATGAGATCGAGGTTGCCGGTGCCCCTGACCGAGGTCAAGATGCCGTTGGATACCAAATCAGAGTCACCAACGACTACCAGCCGCGTCTCGGCCAGATTCTCTTCCACAGTGGCGGCTATGGTGAGAGGTCCCTTGACGTCTGCGCCTTCGTCATAACGAATCTGTTGCAAATTTCTGAGGTCTGTTTCACCCCAACTCTCATCGCTGGTCTCAATCAAAGGAGTGATGATCACACCTTCTGGCTTGTCCTCCAACTGTTCCACCGAGCACACCAGCCGGAAGTAGGTCATCAACCCTCCCAGGTCCTTGGTTATCTGGCTGAAGCGGTATTCGGTCACCAACGGCGAAACCACGTCTCCAAAGAAGGCATAAATCGGGTCTATGACCAGATCATTTCGCAGACGTATCCCCCACCGGGTGAGAAGGTCACCCAGTGGATCGGTCTCGTTGGGATCCCCCAGGATCAAAGCCTTACCCCCCAGGGATAGGTAGGCTTTCAGAGTCTCCAACTCTTTGTCCTCAAAGGGCACCTGAGGTCCGGCAATGACGACTACAGCCGTATCAGCAGGGAGGGTATCGGTGATGGTAGCCAGGTTGAGGGTCTCGACCTTATAGTTCTGATCTTCCAAGGCATCCTTGAGTTGGCTGTAGCCAGCTTCGTCAAAGCCATCGGGGTCGTGCTCTTTGTGGCCGGTAGTAAAGTAGATAGCCTTGACCTCGTCCTGTGAGACCTTGAGGATGCCACTGGTGATGTCCTGTTCATCTGTGGCGAACTGATTTTGGTATTTATCGCCTCGTATAAAGACCAGAGTGCCGTAGGTGGTCACCTCATACTGCCTGGCCAAGAGCGGCTGAGCGTCGGGGTCCACGAACTCGTAAGATATTTTGTCGCTATGATAGGTGTACTCTTTCAGTAAATCTTCCAGCTCTTGCCGTCTCTGCTGTTGATAGAGATTATTGGGATCGAAGAAGCCGATAATCTTGACAGGCTCCTTCAGCTCCTTCAGCACGTTGAGGGTTTGGGGTGACAGGGAAAATTCCTTGGCTTCGGTCCAGTCGAAGCGTCGGTGGTGTCGGTCGGCCATAAAGTTGACCAAAATGACGATGCCCAAAAAGGTCACAATCATCAGGCCGGCGTTGGAGCCGTAGCGGGCTGTGCGTCCAATGATGGCTCGCTTGACCTCCTCAGGCCTGGCCAGGATAAAGAGCCCCACCAAGGCTAGTCCCATAGCCAGCAGGGCCTCGACGTTCTTGTCAAATCGGCGGCTGATGGCGTAAAGGGTGACTCCGGCCAGCAAGCTCAGAATCCCTGCCAGCACTATGTAGCTGCTGAACTTTTTCAACTGAGCTTGTACTTGCATAATCCCTATCTCCACCTCCTGGTTTCAAGAGCGCGGGTAGCCAGAAACAGGCAGGCCGCTATAACACTCAGATAATAAATGACATCTTTGGTATCCACAACGCCTTTGATCAAATCAATGAAATGGGTGAGTATAGATAAATATGAGACAAAGCCGGAGAGCGGGCCGGCAAAGTCGGGTACAAAGTAGCAAAGGAGCAACAGCATGTTAATGACCACCCCCAAGAAGGCAGCCACAATTTGGTTCTGGGTCAGCGAAGAGGTGAGCACCCCGACAGACAACAGAGCACCACCCATAAGCAGAAAGCCCAGATAGCCACTGGCGATGGGTCCCCAATCGGGATCGCCGAAACGTTCCAACAAGACAGGGTAATACAAAGTCAGGAGCAGCATTATGGCGAAAAGTATCCAACTGGCCAGAAACTTGCCCACCACCACTTCCCAATCACGCACCGGCGAGGTCAGGAGCAGCTCAATGGTTCCCGAACGTTGCTCCTCGGCCAAGAGGCGCATGGTCAACAAAGGCGCTATCAACAAGAGGAAAAAGACCGAGAAAATGCTCCCGAAAAAGAAGACCATACTCGCCTGGGCTCCTCTGGGATTGATGATGAACAGGGCGAAGAGGATTCCCATAACCAGCAGGAAAGCCGCTGTCACAGCATAGGCGATAGGAGAGACGAAATAGGCTTGCAATTCGCGCTTGGCAATGGTGAATGTGTTACGCACGAAACCAACCTCCGTTTTTCAGGCAATGAGTCAACAGGGCAATGAGTCAACGAGTGGCGAATCCCCTCATTGGCTCCTCCATCACTTGCTCTCCCTTCATTTACTCTCCCCTCATTGACTCGTTGACCGTTTACTCAGCAGTAAGCTTCAGGAATATCTCCTCCAGGCTCATTCCCACCGGCCTCATTTCCAGGAGGCCCCAGCCGCCTTTGACTATCGCCGCGGCGATCTCGGTCCGGCGGTCGGCTCCCAGCACTGATTCTACTTCGTAGCCACCGTCGCCTTTGGCCTCGACAGTCGTAATGCCCTCAATGGCCCTCAGCGCCGCCTCGAGCTCGGCCGAAGGTTGGCTGACTTGCAGGTAGACCCGCTCTCCTCCCTTGAGGCGCGCTGTGAGACGTTCCGGTGTGTCTTCGGCTACGATTTGCCCCTCATTTATTATGACCACTCGCCCACAAACCTGACTGGCCTCGGACAGGATGTGGGTGCTGAGGATGATGGTCCGTTCACCCCCCAGACTGCGGATTAACTCGCGTACCTCAATGATTTGCTTGGGGTCCAGTCCAATAGTGGGCTCATCCAAGACGAGGACCTCAGGGTCGTGGACCAGGGCTTGAGCCAGGCCCACCCGCTGGCGATAGCCTTTGGAGAGCTTGCCAATGGCCGTTTCCGCGTAATCAGCCACGTGGCACGTCTCCATCACCGCCTCCACTCGCTTCCGGCAATCGTCCACGCCTCTCAGCCGAGCGACAAAGTCGAGGTAGGAACGCACTGTCATCTCGGGATAGAGGGGCACCGTCTCGGGCATGTACCCAACGCGGCGACGCACCTCCAGGGAATCGTGGAAGACATCGTAGCCGGCAACTTGGGCGGAGCCGGCGCTGGGTGGCATGTAGGCCGTCAGGATGCGCATGGTCGTCGTCTTGCCCGCGCCATTTGGCCCCAGAAAGGCCAGGATCTCTCCCTTATCCACGTTAAAGCTGACGTCCTTGATGGCGGCCAGATCACCGTAGTACTTGGTCAGGTTCTCCACCTGAATCATGGCTCACAGCCTCCTGTGCAACCAAAAACGTGCTATTTATATTATACCACAATAATGCAAGGGGTATGACAGATTCGCTCTCACACCGGAGTGTACCATATCACATTAACATTAAAGGGAGATTAAAATTGGCTTAAAATTCGGGTTGACTTTTCGGCTTATATCTAGTAAAATATGAATCGTGTGCCTGCTCCTGGGTAAAAGTCGGCCTGGGCACAGGGGCGAGCATCCAAACCTTAATAATTTCCAAAGGAGGACGACATGACCGAACTGAGTGCTACGGAACAAGGGATGCTGTGGGGAGTCATTGTGGTTGCGCTCATCAGCCTTATATACGCCTATTGGCTGTGGCGCGACACCCTCAAGCGAGACAAAGGCACTGAGAAGATGCAGCAGGTCTGGCGTGCGATCAAAACAGGGGCCGAGGGCTACCTGAGGCGCCAGCTTCGCACCATGGTGATCGTCCTGATCTGCCTGACGGTAATCTTGTTCCTCAGCGTCTACGTAGTGCCTCCCTCCAAGGAGGCGGTTGAGCGCTTCGGCCAGAACGCGGTGATCGTCGTTGCTATTGGCCGCACTATTGCCTTTATTATCGGTGCATCCTTTTCCACTCTGGTAGGTCAGCTCGGTATGCGAGTGGCCATCGAGGGCAACATCCGCGTGGCGGCCGAGGCGGTCAGGGAAGATTACAATAGCGCGCTGACCATCGCCTACCGCGCGGGGACCTTCACCGGGATGCTGACTGACGGTCTAGGGCTTCTGGGTGGCACAGCTATCTTTATGATCTTTGGTAAAGCAGCCCCTGACGCGCTGCTGGGGTTCGGTTTCGGCGGGACTCTGGTGGCGCTTTTTATGCGTATCGGAGGTGGAATCTACACCAAAGCGGCCGACGTGGGCGCCGACTTGGTGGGCAAGGTGGAGAAAGGTCTGCCAGAGGACGATCCGCGCAACGCTGGCGTCATCGCCGATCTGGTAGGTGACAACGTGGGTGACTGCGCCGGGATGGCCGCCGACATCTTTGAGTCCTACGAGGTAACCATCGTCTCCACCCTGATCCTGGGCCTGGTCCTCCTGCACATGACCGGCAATACCTTCTGGATCGTTTACCCCCTGGTGGTACGGGCCATCGGGGTGATCTCTTCGATTCTGGGCACCTTCACCGTGCCTATGTGGGAGAACTTCCCCCTCAAGCTCCTCAGAGCCAGGGACGCCGAAGAGGCCATGTTCCGCTCCTACGAGGTATCGAGCGTGAACACCGTTTTCTGGGCCTTCATGTTCTCCTGGTTCTACGCTCACGAGTGGCAATTGGCCCTGCTAAACGCCGTTGGGGTGGGCCTGGCGGTGGTCTTTAACCCTCTGACCTCGTACTTCACTTCGTACAAGCACCGTCCCGTGAAGGAGATTGTCGAATCCACCAGGACCGGCACGGCGACCACTGTTCTATCGGGCATCGCTGTGGGCATGGAATCCAGCGTGTGGAGCGTGCTTGTCATCTGCATCGCCCTGGGAGTGAGCTACTTAATATATCGCGGTATGACCCCCATCTATATGTTGTACGGGGTGGCCATGGTGGGCATTGGGATGCTGTCTCACACCGGCAACAACGTGGCCATGGACTCTTATGGACCCATCGCTGACAACGCCAACGGCATCGGTGAGATGGCCGGCGTGGGCGAGCGGGCGTGGGCCATCATGGCCGAACTCGACGCAGTGGGCAACACCACCAAGGCCATCACCAAACAAGTGGCCATCGCTTCAGCAGTAGTGGCCGCTACCAGCCTTTTCTTTTCTTACGTCACCGACATTTCGCTGGTTCAGGCGCGGCTGGGCATTCCAGAAACAGAGTTCATCACCTCCATCCGCGTTTCCGTGCTGGAGGGCACCATCGGTTTCCTGCTGGGCGGGGCATTACCTTTCCTGTTCTCCGCTTTCGCACTGCGGGCGGTGTCTCGTGGGGCAATGTTCGTCGTGGAGGAGGTGCGGCGGCAATTCCGCATTCCCGGCGTGCTGGAAGGGAAAGTGACGCCTGAGTACGACAAGGTCGTCAGCATTACGACCGCGGCCGCTCAGAAAGAATTGGTCAGCCTAGTGGTTCTTTCCGTGGCTCTGCCTTTGCTGGTAGGGATTGTCTTTCAGGTGGAGGCCCTGGGCGCTTTCCTGGCCGGCGTCATCCTGTCCGGCCAACTGCTGGCGGTTTACATGGCTATCGCCGGCGGGGCTTTGGACAACGCCAAGAAGTACATTGAGGACGGTCACCTGGGTGGCAAGGGCTCACCGGCCCACAAAGCCGGTGTAGAAGGGGATACAGTGGGCGATCCGCTCAAGGACACCGCCGGCCCGGCCTTGAACCCCATGATCAAAGTGGTCAATCTGGTAAGCCTGCTGGCAGCGCCCATCATTGTCCAGTATCGGGGAAGTGCTGGCATCTGGGTAGCCGGTTTGATTCTCCTGGCCATGCTCGTGTGGGCCATCAGGCAGAGCAGGAAGGACGTGGGAGAGGGGCTCGCCTAGCGAGGCTTGAACGCTTCGCTCCGATTGGATTGCAAATCCGGCCAAGCATCCAACAGATTCCAGGCGACAGAGAAGGACTGTTAGGGCAGTCCTTCTTTTGCTTTTTTCACCTTCTCCAGTATCTCCTGGGCGCTCTGACGGGTGATCTCGGTGGCTGTGCCCAGCATCTGGGCCAATTCCTCCAGTCGTCCGTCCACGTCGAGTTCTTGCACACAGGTTACGGTGCGCCCTCCAACGACTTTTTTCTCTACCCTGTAGTGAGCGTCGCCGTAGCCGGCCAACTGGGGCAGGTGAGTGACGCAAAGGACCTGGTGTTTGGGGCTCAGGCTCCACAGTTTGTGGCCCACTATCCCGCCGACCCGCCCGCCAATGCCCTGGTCTATCTCGTCAAAAATGAGGGTAGGGGTCTCGTCGGCTGCTGAGAGGACGGTCTTGAGAGCCAGCATCAGGCGTGAGGTCTCGCCTCCTGAGGCGATCTTGACCATGGGCTTGAGGGGCTCGCCCACGTTGGGGGCAACCAGAAACTCTACACGGTCAATGCCTGTGCTGTCGAAGGCATAGCGTTTGTCGCCCACCCAGACCCCATTGGCGTCCTCGCTTTGTTCGATAGACACCCCGAAGCGAGCTCGCTCCATGTTCAGGTCGGCCAATTCGGCCTCGATGGCTGCTGCAAGCCGGTCGCCTGCCTCACGCCGCCGGGCCGAGAGTTGAGCAGCCAGGTCCCCAATCTCGTGGAGGAGCCGCTCTTCCTCGGCTTGTAGCTCCTCCACGCGCTCCTCGCTGTGGGTTATGGCCTCCAGTTCGCGCCGGGCTGCCCGGCCAAAGGCCAGGACCTCTTCAATGGAGTCGCCGTATTTGCGCTTGAGGCTATGGATCAGGTCCAGCCGCTCCTCCACCTGGCGCAAGCGGACGGGGTCATATTCGACCTGGTCACGATAGGTTCGCAAACTCTGAACCAGGTCCTCCAGTTGGTAGTGGAGTTCTTCAGCGACTCGACGTTGTTCTTCCAGCGAGGGGTCTACTCTCTCCAGGCTGGTGAGATTCCGCACCACTAGGCCCAGAAGGTCAATGGCTGAAGCCTGTCCTTCCTCACCTTCAGCCAGGGCGCGGTAGGCTTCGTCGGTCAGTTCGGTGAGCCGTTCGGCGTTGGCCAGCCTGTTGCGCTCGGCTTCTAGTTCTTTTTCCTCTCCAACTTTGAGCCTGGCGGCAGCAATCTCCTGCACCTGGTACTCCAGGAGGTCGGCGCGACGGGCCAATTCCCGCTCGTCGCGGAGCAATTCCCCTAGTTCTCGCTGCACCTGGCGCAGAGCAGAGACCTTGTCCGCCACCCGGCTGCGCAAAGGCCACAGGCCGGCGTAGCGGTCCAGGAGGTTCACGTGCTCCCGCACCCTGAGGAGCGACAGGTGCTCGCTCTGGCCGTGGATGTCAACCAGCCTCCGGGCTATCCGCTCCAGGGTGCTCAAACTGACGGCCCGTCCGTTGACCCGGCAGATGTTGCGCCCTGAGCGCCGTATCTCCCTGGCCAGGATCAGGGTCTCGTCGTCCTCTCCCTCCAGCCCGTCTTCTTTGAGCAGTGGCAAGATGGCTGCTTGCATGGCCTCGTTAAGGTGGAAGATGCCTTCTATCCAGGATTCGTCCGTCCCGGCGCGGATGTACTCGCTTTCGGCTCGTCCACCCAGGAGGGTGCTCACGGCGTCTATGATGATGGACTTGCCTGCTCCGGTCTCGCCGGTCAGCACATTGAAGCCGGGGGAGAAACGCAGATTCAGTTCATCAATAATGGCAAAGTTCTTGATGTTCAGCTCGACTAACAACGTTTACCTCACTTGGGACCTGTTTTCCCCGCCGACGTGTTCTGTGATGCGACAGCAGTCATTCATTTTCTGCTCGCAACACGGCAACTAAATCATCCGCCAAGTGCTGTTCCGCTTGTTTGAGGTTGTAAATGTTAGGGAAAATCACATAGGCATCGCGCAATGACCTCCGCATTCTTCTATACCCCTTCCCATCTGTGATCCAGAGTAGGTCTACGCCGGCGCTCAGCAGTCCTCGCCGGACCTCTCCATAACTTCGTTTGATCGCAGTTGGTTTTGAGCCGGGGACTGTGTAAAAATTTACCTCAACCCCAAATCTGGTCTTGCCATCAACTTTGATGACAAAATCCACCTTTTTAGAAAGCTCATCGCCGTAAGCAATTCTGACTTCTTCTGAAATATTGACATCCTCTCCCGTCCATGCACTAATCTTTTGCACAATTTCATCAAGCACGCTCTTGACTTTGTTCTTGAAGTATTTACCGCCTATGTTCTTTCGCCGATGAGTTTCTAGCCCAATCTGCACGCCCAATAGCACATCTTCCAAGTCATCTCGCGCCAGAACCTTGTCGAATCCCAGGTCACGAAGGAGCTCGCTAAGGTACAAAGACGAGTCCTCATCACCTCTCTCAATTGCCTGGGCAGCCTTGGCGATTTTGATGTCATCCTGCTTTGTAACCAGTTCTTCACCGGTATGTCCCAGTATCTCAAAAGCACACTGAACATAAGGCAAAGGATCATCGCAGGCCAGGAGAGAATCTGCTAATTCTCTTACGAGGTCCCTCCCGGCCAAGACTCTATCTCGGAGTTCGGAGTAGAATTCCACAAACGAGGCCAATCGGGCTATTTTTCGATCAATATCATTCCATTTGATGAAATCGGCGCGAGGGATGACTCCTGGGGTCAGCGTAGCGAGAAAGTCCTCCACAAAACTTGCCGGGTCGGGGTAGTTTCTGCTTGAAAGTAGCATCATTTTTTGTTCCTCACTTGCGCCTACTTATCTTCGGGCAAAGATCAGCAAATATCTATGTACAATCTCAAGTGATTCATTAGATACGTGCTGGGGAACTTCTTCCGGTACAACAACAACGATCTCTTTGATGGTAAAGTCATTCCGGTTAGAAAAGTCTTCCCACAAGAGCACCCCCATTGGCCAGAGAGTCTCCTCAATTCGGACATCTCTGGTGTCTATCACGAGGAAGCCTTGGGGTGTAAGTGCCTTAGCGGCTTGGTCACCGATCCTTTTGATCATTGCTCTATATCCGGCAATCATTCCCTCATCAATTAACTTGCCTGGCGGAGCAACGTACACCAGAGAAGTCTTGCCATTTGGCCAAGTTTGTAGGATCTGATCTCCATTATCGTCAAAAGAGCACTTTATAAATGGAGTGTTTGGTGCAGCAAATCGCCTTAGCAGATTACGCCTTATCTCGGCATCCAGATGCTCTCGAGGGAAGATCCAAACCGTAGTCGTTTCCACTGCCTCATCTTCAATCGCTTGTACCTTCTCAACAGTGGATTGGTGAGGTGGAGTGTATTCCCAGAAAGACAGTTGTTCGGAAACAACGCATTTGGTCCTTGGTTTCTCAAAAATGGGCAGATATTCGTGGGCCAGTAACAAGAAGTTATACTCAATGCTCCGTGTGTACCAGAAACCAGTCGTCTTGCAATTGTGTTGTCGCTTGATGACTAATTCTCTCAGGATAAACCCGGCATCAAGAAAAACTCGTATGGTCTGGAAACCAATCGGCACGACGTGTTTCGACTTACGGGTATCACCGATGAGAATGGCGCACTTACCACCAGGCTTCAAAACGCGCAAACTCTCTTGGGCTACCTTACCCATCTCAGCCAAGAAGTCTTGAACAGACAGAGCGGAGAGGTCACCCGCAATGTGGGCACTGTATTTGATAATCCCCGCATACGGAGGGTGAGCACAGATCAAGTCAATGCTATTATCAGGGATGTCGGACAAGTCTCTGGCATCTCCAACAGTAATTTGCGGTTCATACAATGACGATGTACTATCACCAAAGAGCTCTCTGGGTGGTGAAAACTTCAGGTTCTCCAACGTAATGCCTATAGCGCCAGGATTGATGTCCCTGGCGATACAGCGACGACCGAGCAGTTTGGCCTCAACTGCCGTCGTCCCCCCGCCCACAAAGTAGTCCAGCACAACGTTGCCATGGTCGGAATATTTGAGGATAACATTGCGTGGAATGTACGGTGACCAGTTGCCTCGGTAGCGGCCATCGTGGGTAGCCCAATCGCCCCGCCGCTTGAAGCTCCAGACGGTCGTCGTTTCTTCGCGGAAATTAGGTGGCTGCCACCGCTTGATGCGCTTGGGACGCTTGAGCACGCTGATGTTGGCTCCATAGGCTTCAGTAATGATTTGCTGGAGTGTGTTAAAAGAGACACCATAACGAGCGCCAATTTCTGGGTCAGGCATTCCACGCTCTTTGGCGGCCAGTACAGCCTGGCGGAATGCTTCTTCACCGTGTGTCTGGCGAATATGTGGCCCCAGGTTGCCGTCAACGGGTTCGTCACATAATGGACACGTGAGTTGTTCCTGCGATTCTGATGTCGAGTGAGCCTTGTCTATCTTCAAGAGTTTTCCTTTCTGTGGTTTGCTTCAT
>JAOZOT010000051.1:12862-13972 GCA_029933115.1 Anaerolineae bacterium
GTCTACCGCAAACGGGCATAGACCACACCGATAGCCAGCACGATGTAAAGTATAAGGTCAATGCGAAAGATGAGGGTGAGCGGGGCAGCCAGCAGGGCCATCCGCGCTTCGGGCACAAAGAGAAGAGGCAACATAGGCCCAAAAGCAGCTACCAACGCCCCCGCCACGATGCAGGCGCTGACCACCAGCCACATCCGGCGGCCCCGGCGGCGGCCAGTAGCCCAACGCACGACCTCAGCGATGACCCCACCGGCGGCCGGGGCCAGGAAAAAGGCGAAAAAGATGCCCACCACACTGATGATGAAAGCGGCAACGGTGGAAGCCACCAAGCCGATGACGACGGCCATCACATAGTCCAACGAAGTGGCGCTGTAAAAAGCGGCCTGTTGGCCTTTGATGCATTGCTTGCAGCGAAAGCCCACCGGTGTCCGCACGGCGCACTTGGGACAGATGGGGTTACCGCAGCGGTTGCAGCGCAGCCGGGTTTCGACCTTGGGGTGATTGACGCAATAAAGCGGCTCTTCCAGTTCACTCATCTTAACCTTTCCATCAACGTCTTGTAGAAGTAGGTCTCGTCTTGTAGCCTGACGAAACGGCTGGTGTAGGGGCTGGCCATTACCACCACTTTGTCGGCGTCTTCCATAGCGACCTCGAATTGACCGTCCACGGTCAGGATGGCCCGGTGGTCGGTAAAGACCTGCACTTTGACTGTGGCTCCCTGGGAGAGGACGACGGCCCGGTCCAGGCACAGGTGGGGAGCAATGGGAATGAGCAGGATGTTCTTGAGTTGGGGGGGTAGGATGGGCCCGCCTGCGGCCAGGGCGTAGGCCGTCGAGCCGGTAGCGGTGGAGACGATAATGCCGTCAGCTACGTAGGTGGTGAGATAGCCGCCGTCAATGTAAGTAGCCAGGTGCACGACGCGGGCCAGGCTGGCCCGGCTGACCACCACATCGTTGAGGGCTTCATAAGCGCCTCGTTTCTCCTCACCCCGCCAGAACTCGGTGTGGAGCATCATGCGCTCCTCAAGCCAGTATTTACCCTCCAGAATCAAATCCAGTTTCTCAACCCACTCTTCGGGCTTGACCTCGGCCAGGAAGCTCAGGCGGCCCA
>JAOZOT010000052.1:0-3550 GCA_029933115.1 Anaerolineae bacterium
CTCAGCCCTGAGCTTTAGCTCGGGGGTCAGGCCAAATGCCCTCACAAAACTAAACCGTTACAGGCTCATAAGCTGCTCCACTAACCGAGGAGATACTCAATGAAAGCAGAGCAAATCTGGCAGGCAGCCCTTGGCGAATTACAATTGCAAATGACCAAGCCCACTTTCGATACCTGGGTCAAGAACACTTACGCCGTCTCTTACGAAGACGGAACCTTTATCATCGGCGTACACAACGCCTTCACCAAAGACTGGCTGGAGAATCGTCTGCTGAATACCATCAAGCGCACTCTGGTCGGTATCGTAGGGCGCAGCGTCGAGGTAAAGTTCGTCGTTTGGGCCAAAGAGCCGTCTGAGAGCGACGAGTCGCTGCCTCTGTTACAGACGGCCGCTCCTTTGCCTAACGAATCTGCCACCAATGGCTCATCACCCATGCTCAATCCCAGATATACTTTTGATACTTTTGTCGTGGGCTCAAGCAACCGGCTGGCCCACGCGGCCTCACTGGCCGTGGCCGAGAAACCGGCCGAGGCTTATAATCCCCTATTCGTCTACGGGGGGGTGGGATTGGGCAAGACCCATCTGCTGCACGCTATAGGGCACTTGTCGCTGCAACGCTGCAACGAAGTACTCTACGTCTCCTCGGAAACTTTCACCAACGACCTGATCAACTCTATCCGCAATCATACTACAGAAGAGTTCCGCGAGAGGTATCGCAATATTGACGTCCTGCTGGTGGATGACATTCAGTTCATTGCCGGCAAGGAGAGGACCCAAGAGGAATTCTTCCACACTTTCAACACTCTACATTCAGCCAACAAACAAATCGTCGTCTCCAGCGACCGTGCCCCCAAGGCTATCCTCACCTTGGAAGAGCGTCTCCGCTCCCGCTTTGAATGGGGTCTGATAGCCGACATCCAACCCCCGGACCTGGAGACGCGCATCGCCATCTTGGGCTTCAAAGCCGAACAACAGTCTATGCCTGTGCCCGATGAGGTCATAGCCCTGATTGCCCGCCGGTTTCAAAACAACATCCGGGAGCTGGAAGGGGCCCTGAATCGGGTGATAGCTCACGCCCGCCTGATGAGATGTCCTTTGACGGTTGAGATGGCCATCAGTGCCCTGCGGGATTTTGGCCCCGCCCCGGGTTCCCTCTCCATTGATCAGATTGTGGAAGCTGTAGCTCAGTTCTACAATCTGGAGACACAAGACCTCCTTGGGCGTCGGCGCAGCAAAGAAATCGTCATAGCTCGCCAGATGGCCATGTACCTGGCACGAGAGGAAACCAACGCTTCCTTCCCTCAAATAGGCCGGGCTCTGGGGGGGCGCGATCACACGACCGTATTGCACGGCTATGAGAAGATCCATGCTCAAGTGGAGGAGGATGACCACTTGCGTCGGGAAGTGTTGGCCATCAAAGAGTTGCTCTACAATCACCAGGGCTCTCCCTCCAGAAAGTAGCCCCCCGATGAAGGATAGGCAGTGAGCGGCAAAAAGGTCTCGGCCCTCTCGATGTTCCTGGCCATTTTGGCCTGGCTGGGGCTATATTTCCTGGTCAACAGCTTCAGCCCCAAAACTTCGGCCCGGTCTTTGTTTTTCCCACTGCTTTTTGTGGCCCTGACCACGACTTTTGTGCCGGCGGCCTTTTACCTCAACTATCGCTTCGCCAAGCCCAAAGGAGAGGCGGTAAACAACTGGCGGCCCATCCGCCAGAGTGGATGGGCCGCTTTGTTCCTGGTGCTCTGCGCTTGGCTACAAATGCTTCGCGCCTTGAACTGGATTATCGCCGCGCTGGTGCTGGCAGTCTTTAGCTTAATCGAAGTCTTTATCCTGACCAGAGAATAAAAGCCCGCTGCTTCCGGTGGGGCAATCTGCCCCACCGCGGATTAAATGCAGAGCTACCACATCTCTACCTTGACAATGTCACATTAACATAAGGTTACCCTCTTGGAAGCTCCAAGCGGACGATAGTCCGCGTTGGGCGGTGGACTGTCGTCCACCGCGAGCTTGTGAGGGATTCGACCAGTAGAAGGCCAAAATGTGACATGTCGAACTACTGAGCAAGGAGGACACAAATGCCGATGCCCGACACAGCCAGAGAGATTATCGAAGCCTTGCCTCGCGTCTTTCAACCCGACAAGGCGGAGGGGATGAACGAGACCTTCCAGTTCGAACTGAGCGGGGAGGGTGGTGGCACCTGGGTAGCAAAGGTGGCCGACGGCCAGTGCACTGTCACAGAGGGGGCGATAGATAGCCCTAGCGTGACCATCAGCATGAAAGCAGCCGACTATGTGGCCATAGCTCAGGGCAAGCTGGATACCATGCAGGCTTTCATGAGCGGCAAGATCAAGGTCAAGGGCGATATGGGCCTGGTCATGAAGCTCCCCACCCTTTTCAAAATGAGCTAAAGCTCGATAGACCTGCCCTGAGCTTCCATCTCCCGCAACTGCTCCAGAGTGTCGAAAGCATGGCGCAGATGGGGAATGGTGATACTCCCACCCACTACCAGGGCTACGTTCAGCGCCTCGTGCAGTTCGGGATCGGTGAGCCCAAGCCGGACACATTGGATGAGGTGATAGTCAATGCAATCGTTACAGCGCAGCACGGTCGAGGCCACCAGACCCAGCAGTTCCTTGGTCCTGGCGTCCAGCGCACCATCCTCGTAGGCTTTGGTGTCCAGGTTAAAGAAACGCTTGAGGCCCAAATGCCCACTGGCCAGGATCTTTTGATTCATCCGCTCACGGTAGGCCCTGAACTCCTCCAATTGTCTGGACATAACCTCACCTTCTTGAGAGTGCTATAAAAGTTCTGCGTCGAAAACCCCCAGTTTTCTGGCTCGAAACCCGGCCGCTACCCCCTGAGTTCGGCCATGGCCTCGTTTTTGAAACGATACAACTTGGCTGCGTTGCGACCGCTTCCACGCCGCGAACCGCTCTCCTCCAGGATGTCGGCCGCCAGAATCCGGCGCCGGAAGCGGCGGCCATCCAACTTTTCGCCCAGGATTCGCTCGTAGGATTGCCGCAATTCTCTCAGGGTGAACTCCTCCGGCATGAACTGGCTGCCGAGAGCGGTAGACTCCAGCTTGTGGCGCAACCGTTGAAGGGCACGCTTCAAAATATCAACGTGGTCAAAGGCCAGGGGCGGGGGATCGTGAACGGAAAACCATCCCACATCGGCAGCATCGTCAGCGGCCTGGGGCTGCAACCGAGCAGCATCTACCAGAGTAAGGTAGGCCACGCTGATGACACGTGTGCGAGGGTCACGGCCCGGCCGGCCAAAGGTGTAGAACTGTTCCAGATACACGCCTTTTACTCCGGTTTCCTCGTACAACTCGCGGGCGGCTGCTTCCTCCAAAGATTCGTCCATCTCCACAAACCCACCGGGGATGGCCCACGTCCCTTCAAAGGGCCAATTTTTGCGCTTGACGAGCAGCACCTTCAACTCACCCTCAACCACACTGAAGATGACCACATCCACCGTCACTGATGGCCGCTCATACTGAGTAACGTCGTACTTTTTGGCCTCAGACATGCTTCGCTCAAACTCCCTC
>JAOZOT010000052.1:3650-11575 GCA_029933115.1 Anaerolineae bacterium
ATACTGAGTAACGTCGTACTTTTTGGCCTCAGACATGCTTCGCTCAAACTCCCTCTAAATATATGCACGACACACACTAATATACCCCCAACGGCAACTTTTGTCAAATAAACACTCTGGCTCCCGGTGCGAAACCCGGCTCACAGGGGAGGTGAGGTCATAATGTACTAGCCAGGCTAGCGCAGCACGGAGATACTGACCCGCTGCTGTTGAAAAATGATGGCAATGATGCTATAATTCCGACTGTGCAGTTAAAGCCGCTCCGGGCTGAAAGCCCTGCGGGCTGGATCCGACCCCAAAGGGCTTCGCCCTCTCCGCGCGGGGGCTTTGGCAACCTGGGGCTAACTTGCGCAGGTCGAAATTTTCCCCTCCCCTGCGCTCCGGGTAAAGGCAACCGGCCCTACCAGGGTTCAATGCAGAGCTACCACAAAAGGGAGAAGGACATGGAAGCAGCGATGAGAGTGATTGTCAACCCGGTGGCTGCCAATGGGACGGTAGGCAAACGGTGGCCCCAGATACAAGACGCACTGTGGGCCGAAGGCGCTCAGTTTGACGCTTCCCTCACCGAAGGCCCCTATCACGCCACCGAGTTGGCCAAAGAGGCCCTGTCCGCCGGCTACAGGACTATCGTGGCCGTAGGCGGCGATGGCACCCTCAACGAAGTAGTCAACGGCTTGGTAAGCGCGGGCCCGGTTGGCTCAACGGTGAATCTGGGGATCATCCCCAGTGGCACGGGGTCTGATTCGGTGCGGACTCTGGGCATCCCCCACGATTACCGGGCAGCCTGCCGTCGCTTGCTGCGCGGCAAACCCCATTGCGTTGACCTGGGGTTGATCACCTGTGTCTCCCAGGGCCGAGAGACACAGCGTTATTTCCTCAACGTGGCCGGTCTGGGCTTCGACGGCGAGGTAGCCGAGCGGGTGAACCGCAACTCCAAAGCCTTGGGGGGCACCATCCCTTTCCTCAGCAGCCTTTGCGTCAAGCTGCTGACTTATCAGAACAAGCCGGTGGAGGTCATCCTCGACGGCCAACAGCGCTTGCAGCAAAGAGTCAATTCTGTCATCGTCTGCAACGGACGCTATTTCGCCGGCGGTATGCACATCGGTCCCCACGCCGCCCTCGACGATGGCCTCTTCAATGTGGTCATCATCGGCGACACCGGCAAGCTGGAATTCATCGCCAATGTTCCCCGGGTCTATCGAGGCACTCACCTCAGCCATCCGAAAATTGCTGAATACCGCGCCCGGAAGGTATGGGTGAAAGCCCAGGAGCGTATGTTCCTCCAGGCCGACGGCGAGCTAATCGGCGAAGCGCCGGCCACTTTTCAGATCATTCCTCAGGCCCTGCGCGTCCTGGTCTGAGGACGTGTCCGAAAAATGCTTGTGGTGACGACTTTAGAGCGTGTCTGAAAATTCGGGGGGGCGCTCGTAGTAACGACTTCAGTCGTTTTTAGCCGCAGAGCACCGGTCATTAGCGACTCAAGTCGCTACTACGAGCACAAGCCCTGAATTCTCGGACACGCTCTGTCCAGAAACCCAAGGAGTGCATCAATCATGGAAGTAAAGATCAACAAATCTAAACTGGAACTGGTCGAGGGAGACATCACCACCCAAGATACCGATGCCATTGTCAATGCGGCCAATCCGAGCCTGCTGGGCGGAGGTGGGGTGGATGGGGCCATCCACCGAGCGGCAGGCCCACAACTTCTGGCAGAGTGCCGCACCCTGGGCGGCTGTCGCACAGGAGAGGCCAAAATCACCAAAGGCTACCGGCTCAAGGCCAAGCACGTCATCCACACCGTAGGGCCCGTCTATCATCGAGAGGGCCCGGCCCGGGCGGCAGAGTTGCTGGCCAGCGCCTATCGCCGCAGCCTGGAGGTGGCCTCCGAGAACAACCTGCGCAGCGTAGCCTTCCCCTCCATAAGCACAGGCGCCTACGGCTACCCCCTGGAGGAAGCCGCCCCTATCGCCTTGCAGACAGCCATTGACTACCTCCAGACCCACACCGATATTGAGCTCGTGCGCTTTGTATTATACGGTCAGCACGCCTACCGGGTGTACGAGAAGGCCCTACAGAACATCATGACCCAATTGGAAAGACGCGCCTAGCTGATGGTGATTTGTGAGCCCTGAGGGGTTTTGAAGACATTGATGCGCACCGGGAAGAGGTCTTTCAATTCCTCGATGTGGGTGATGACAATGATCTTCTCAAAGTCCTCCCGGATGGAGTTGATCGCCTCCACCAGCCGTTCGCGCCCCTGAGCATCCTGGGTGCCGAACCCCTCGTCAATGACCAGGGTCTGCAAGCGAGCGCCCGCACGGCGGGCCAACAACTTGGACAAGGCGATGCGGATGGCAAAGTTGATGCGGAACGCCTCGCCGCCGGAGAAAAGCTCATAGCTTCTGACACCCAGTTCGTCAGAAATCTTGATGTCCAAGGTCTCAACAATGTCCCCTCTCCTGGTTTCGCGCTGGGTCTCGAAACGCACGTTCATGCGGCCGTCGGTCATGCGGGACAGCAAAGCGTTGGCCTTATCCTCGATCTCGGGAATGGCGCTCTCGATGATCATGGCTTGCAGGCCCTTTTTGCCAAAAGCCACCCGCAGGTCATCGTAGATGGTTTTCTCCTCAACCACCCTCTGACGTTCAGCTATCCTTCTCTCCCTCTCTTCGACCAGGTATTGGCAGTGTGCTATCTTCTGTCTGATGGCGGCCACTACGTCGCGAGCGTGACGTTCTTCCTGCTGTAGCCTGTCAACCTCTCTTTCCTTCTCTTCCAGCCGCCGTGTGACTTCGGGCAGGCGCGCCACGGCCTGCTTCAGTTCGTCCCGCCTCTCGAGGTCGGCAGCCAGGACAGCCTGCTTGCTATCCCGGCTGTGGCGCAGCCTCTCCAGATTGGCTCGTTCCCCTTCAATCTGATCCAGGGCTGTCTGCAGCCTGAGATAGGCTTCCTCGAACCCGGCCAGAACCTGGATATCTCGGCGCACTTTCTCGTGAGCAGCGGCGTCGTAATCCAACTCCTGCAACTGAGCCGTCAGTCTGTCCAGTTCGGCCTGTTCGGCCGGGGCATAGTCCTGGGTGGCCAGCTTCTCTTCTACGGCGGCCGCGCTGGTGCGGACGCCGGTCAATTTCTGAGCTGCGTCCTGTGCTTCGCCAAGCCCCTTCTCTAGCGTGGCCTCCCGCTTTTGCAGGGCAGGCTTGCCTTTCAACTCCCGGTCAATAGCCTCAATTTCATTTCTAATTCTCCGCTCCTCGTGCTCCATCCTTCTTATCTCCGCTTGGTTGGCCCGGTGAAGGTCAGCCTTCTCCTTGCCCTCAGCGGTGAACTGGGCTACCAGCCGGTCTCGGTCTGCCCCCGAAAGCTCGCTACCGCACAAGGGACAGCGCGCTTCGGCCTCTTTGAGCAGCTCCACTTTCTCCTTCAGAGGCTCCATCTCCGCTCTCAGTTGCTCATTGCGTGTCCGCAGGCTGGCCACCTGGTTGGACAGGTCTTGTATTGCTCGCTGCTTGGCTTCGCGGTCACGCTCTCTCTCGCTCAGATTTTCCAAGCGGGCTCGCACCGCCGCCAGGTCTGCCTCCAATGCGGCCACTTTCTCCGCTTTGGGCTCCAACTCGGCTATCTTTTCGGCCAGCAAGCGCTGCTGGGTGATCAGCTCATGCCTGGCCTCGGCGATGGCGGCCTCCAATTGCCCCCTGCGCTCGTTCAATCTGGCCACCTGAGACAGTTTCAGATTCAGAGTCTCGTTCAGTTGGCGGGCTCTGGTCAAGTCGGCAAAGCCTTCTTCGATATCCCGACGTTCGGCCAGGGTGGCTTCATAGTCAGCGAGGCGCGCTTCACCGGCGGCAATCTGCTCGTCGAGTTCGGCCAACTCTTGCTCTCCCCGAGCCAGCCGAGCCGCGAGGTCCTCAATTTGCGCCGCCTTCATGTCCAATTCCGTTTTTTCCCTTTGCAACCGGCGCAGTTCTTCCTCGGCCTCTTGCAGAGTCTGGGTCAGATCTGCCGCCTGACTCTCGGCCTGTGAGAGCTCACGCTCGTATTCCGGCCGGCGCTCCAACTCGCGGTCCATCTCCTGAATGCGGGCCGCTATTTCCGCCGCCTCCTGTCCCTTGGCTTTGGCTCGCTCCTTGGCTCGCTCCTCGTACTCATCGTAAATGGAAAGCCCCAGGATGTCACTCAGAATACGCTTGCGCTCCGCCGGAGGCTTGATGGTGAACTCGTCGGCGCGGCCTTGCAAGAGGAAGGCCGAGTTGATAAAGGTATCATAGTCCATGCGCAGCAGTTCGTTGATGCGGGCCTGGGTGGCGCGGATGGTGGGTTCGGTGAGAGGACGGAAGAGTTGACCATCCCATGCCTGGAGTTCCAGGGCACTCTGGCCGCCACCACGACTATCGCGCTTGCGGATGACCCGGTAGCGGTTGCCATCCAGCAGGAAGGTGAATTCGACTTCCATCTCTGTCTGGCCCAGGTGGATGAGTTCATCGTCGCGTCGGGCTCCCAAGCGAGTCTTGCCCCATAAAGCCCAGGTCATGGCATCCAGCAGGGCCGATTTGCCGTGACCGTTGTCGCCGGCCAGGCAAGCCAGGTGAATGCCGCTAAAGTCGAGGGCCTCCACCTCGCGGTAGCACATAAAGTTTCGCAATTGGAGCTTGAGTGGAATCATAAGACAAACCTCATTTCAAAAATGGCAATACCTCATTGACTCCTCAACTCATTACCTCAACCTGCGCCTATCAGTTTACCACACTATGGACCAGGGAGCAAAATGGCGTCTTGTCCTACGCCCCATCGCCGGTTTGTCATACGGATTTGAATGTGTTATACTTAGCGCCGTGATGGATTCTCTCTTTACGCCTTCTGCCCGAAGGCTCAGGTCGCTTTTAGTGATCGCTTGTGCGGCAGCCCTGGTCAACGGGCTGGTATGGTTCACCACTTTCATCCCCTTGCAGCTTCTGGGGGCTGGCGCGCTTTTCTGCTTCTTGCCCGGCTTTCTGCTGGTCAGCTTGCTCCTGCCTCGGCCGGAAGAATCAGCCCCCTCTCCCCCTGGGCCTGCGCAGCAGGCTTCGCGAGCTCGGCCAGGGCACCCCGACTGGCCGGAGCGGGTACTGCTCAGCGTGGGAGCCAGCTACTTTCTAGGCATCGTCATCGTTCTAATCGTCCACTTCCTGCCCGGCCCCATCTCCCTCCGCCAACTCCTCCTGGGCTTGGATCTGCTGATCGCCCTCCTGCTCATCCTCTGCCTGGCCTATCAGCGAGACCTGGGCTGGCACGTGTTCAACGCCCTCAACATGCAACACGCAACGCGCAACACGCTTATAGCCCTGGTACTTCTCCTGGCCTCTTTCTACCGCTTTGGGGCCCTGGGTCATTCCGAATACCAGGGCGACGAGATTGACGTGACTTCCCTGGCCCAGGCGGCTATCTCTGGCCAGGACGACGCCTTCTTTTGGCACAAGAAGGGCCCGGCCGAGTTGGCAGTCGCCACGGCTTTTGCCCTCTTTACCAATGGATTCAACGAGTTCGCCTTGCGCTTTCCTTTCGCCCTGGCCAGCGTTTTGGCCGTGCTGGTAGTGTTCCTTCTGGCCGGCCGCATGTTCAACTGGCGAGTGGCCGGCCTGGCCGGGCTCCTGTTGGCCATTGAGGGCATCACCCTTGGCTTCTCGCGAATGGTGCAGTACCACGGCGTCGTGGTTCTGGCGCTGACCTTGACCTTCTACTGCTTCTACCGCCTCAATCAGGTCGGCGACGGCCGCTTGGCCGCCCGCTATCAACTCCTGGGAGCCGGGTTCTTCGCTCTCAGCTTGCTGGCTCACTACGAGGCCGCCCTGATGGGATTACCTTTGCTGTTCCTATACGCGCAGAGGTACGGACGGCGTCTCCTTCAGGACAATGGAAGGACCCTGCTTCTCTCCGCCGGCCTGGTGGTCGTCGTCCTTGCCGCCTACTATGTGCCCTTTGTCCTTCACCCCCACTTTGCCCAGACCTTTGAGAGCTACACTACCATCAGGATCAGCCCTGAACGGGGGCCCTACAATAACCTGCCGAGCTACTTTGCCTCGAACATCTTCTACAACTCTATCTACTACGTGGTCACCATGACCGTCCTTCTGATCGTGGCCTGTGTGGAAAGTGTGTGGCGTGGCCTCAGACCAAGGGGAGTAGCGATAGTGGTCTCGTCGCTGCTCGTGGCGGGGCTGATTGGTTCGATTCTTTCCTCCTCCCTGTTCAACCTTGGTGGAGTGCACTGCAATATCCTTCTGTTCCTGCCCTTTTTCGCCATCCTTTGGCCGGGCGGGGGGATGAGTGTAGAGCGGAGGGCCATTTTCTTGTGGTTCTTCTCCTACTTCATATTTTATGCTTTCATCATCAGAGTGCCCGGTCTTCACTATTACTGCCTCTCCCCTGCCTGGGCCATCATTGCTGCTCTGGCTCTGGAGCAGCGGATTTCAAATCCGCCACGAGCAGAGCACCCCTGCACTCGCGGCGGATTTGTGATCCGTCGCCGGTCGAGGGCGCTGTGGGCATTGACCTGTAGCGCCACAGTAGTAATCTACGCTTTGTCTGCCTTCTACACCTACGTCCTCTTTGTGCGGACCGATCCCGAGTACGCCTTGAGCTACCCCCAACATCGGATTCCCCTCTATTGGAACGTGCACCAGGGGCGGCCGCGGCGCTTCTTCGGCCTGCCCCACAAGTCAGGTTGGAAGACCATCGGCTATCTCTATAAAACAGGCACTTTGCGAGGGGACTATCGCACCAATGAGAAGAGTGAGATCGCTACCTGGTACACCGGCCAGGAGCCGTCGTCAGCGGAACGCCCGCGCTACTATTTCATCGCCGAGAACCCCACCCAGAAGAAGCACAAGCAGGATTATCCCAGAGAATTGCTGCAAAGTGAGTATCAGGTAACAGGGACAATCATCGTCGGCGGCCGGCCCCGCCTGCACATCTACGAACTCGTAGCCCTGCTATCAACGCCGGAAGGCAATGTCACCCGCTACGAAAGTGAAAGCTACGAACCTCTGTACGACCGGCTTCTGGCGCAGCCAAAGTGATAGCTCCTCACAAGCTACACCAGCAGGCATTTGACAGTTGCCAAAGGAAAGTTTATAATCTCAGTTGTGACCTGCTAGTCTCGGTAGCTCGCAGATCCTGCCCTCACCCGGTAGCCCAGACCAATAGAGCCAATTGTGGTCTACCGAGCCTGAATCAACAAAGAAGAGGTGAAGAAGCAATTATGATTGACGTGAACGAACTCAGGAAAGGCGTTACCTTCGAACTGGATGGTGAGCTGTACAGAGTCCTTGAATACCAGCATCACAAGCCCGGCCGGGGGAAAGCGGTCATCCGTACCACCATTCGCAACCTGCGCACCGGAGCGATCATTGACAAGAACTTTATCTCTGGTGACCGGGTGCAGGACGTCCGCCTGGAGCACCACACAGTCCAGTATCTTTACAATGATGGCGAGCTCTACTACTTCATGGATACCGAGACCTACGAACAGCCCAGCCTCTCGGCCGAAGTCCTGGGCGAGGCGGTGAAGTATTTGACCGATGGATTGACCTTGGAGCTATCCACCTATGAAGGCGAGCCTATAGACATCGAGTTGCCCGTCACCGTCGAACTGGAGGTCGTGGAAGCTCCGCCGGGCTACGCCGGTGACACAGCCACCGGCGCCACCAAACAAGTGACTCTAGAGACCGGTTTGAAAATACAGGTGCCCCTTTTCGTCGAGAAGGGCGACCGCGTCCGGGTGGATACGCGCACCGGTGAGTATCTGACCCGCGTATAGGGAGATGTAAAAGTGGGCTATTTTGACGCCGTCGCTGAGCAGTGGGATCAGATGCGGGCTGGCTACTTTGACGAAAGCGTGCGCGAGGCAGCCATCGCCAAGGCCAATTTGCGCCCGGACATGGTGGTGGCCG
>JAOZOT010000052.1:11675-13907 GCA_029933115.1 Anaerolineae bacterium
TGAAGGAAGTCGAGGTTGACTGTACGGGCTCGGATTGCTGTGCCGAATCGGCCGGGGGAGAAAGTGCGGCCATCAGCGTCTTTGTGGCTAAAGGGATCAAGCTCGGGGATAAGGCCGATGAGGGGCAAAAACCTGGACGGTGAATGGGGGCAGCAGTTGCCACTGTGGGGCAGCACCCAGGCGGGGCTGCCTTTCCCCACCATGCAGATTTACCGGGTCTCGCAAATCACCGCTTATATCAAAGACCTGTTTGATAGCGACTACGCCTTACAAGACCTCTGGTTGGAAGGTGAGGTCTCGAATTATTCCCGGCCAGCTTCGGGCCACGTCTACTTCACGCTCAAGGATGAAAGGGCCCAGATCCGCTGCGTGATGTGGCGTTCGCAGGCAGAGCGACAGACCTATCTGCCGCAGAATGGCGAGGCCATCCTCGCCCACGGCCGCATCTCAGTCTACGAGGCGGGAGGCCAGTATCAACTCTACGTTGACGACATTCAGCCGGCGGGCGCCGGCCTGCTGTACCTCCAATTCGAGGCCCTCAAGGAACGGTTGGCGGCCGAGGGCCTCTTTGACGCCGAACGCAAGCGCCCTCTGCCCCCCTTCCCCCGGCGGCTCGGTGTAGTCACCTCACCTGCGGCCGCAGCCTTGCGGGACATCGTGAACGTCCTGAGACGCCGCTATCCCCTGGTCGAAGTCGTGCTCTCCCCCACCCTGGTCCAGGGCGACGAGGCTCCCTTCCAGATTGTGGCCGCCATCGAAGCCCTCAATCAGCACACAGATGTAGATGTCATCATCGTGGCCCGGGGTGGCGGTTCATTGGAAGAGCTATGGGCCTTCAACGACGAGCGGGTGGCGCGGGCTATCTACGCTTCTCAGGTGCCCGTCATCACCGGCGTGGGCCACGAGACCGACTTTACCATCGCTGATTTCGTAGCCGACGTGCGGGCTCCTACCCCGTCGGCTGCAGCCGAGATGGCCGTGCCCGACCGGCAGGACCTGCGAGGAGCGGTGGAGGGCTGGCGCAGGCGGCTGGCACAACTCATGCGAGGGCGTATCGAGAAAGAACGCAGGGCCTTGCGCTACCGGACGCAGGTCCTGCGTCGTTTCTCACCCCAGGCTCAAATTGATAATTACCGCCAGCGCATTGATGACCTGATGCAATTGGCGCTGGCGGGCTTGAAACACCGTCTGGCCCTCGCCAGGGAACGGCTGCGAACCCTGGATAGCCAGTTGCAGGCCCTCAGCCCCCTGGCCACTCTGGAGCGAGGATATGCTATCGCCAGGCACTTAGGTACAGGGAAGGTGGTGAGGAGCGTCGCCCAGGTGGCGACCGGAGACCGGCTGGAGGTGCGGGTGAGCGACGGTCAATTCGAGAGCACTGTAGCGAGTTAAAACCTGATGGGTTTCCCAAAGTGGCTTGTAAAACCTGCCAGGTCCGGGATCAACAAAGCCCCGCCGAAGGGGCGCTCAAGCGGGGCTGCCTTGAGAGCGTGTCTGAAAAGAAAATTCGGAGGGCGGCGCTCGTAGTAACAACCTTCGTTTTTGGCCCAAAAGCACCGGCCATTAGCGACTACAGTTGTCACTACGAGCATTTTTCAGAGAGTTCGTGGTGCACTTACCCTTAATAATAATGGGTCCTGGTGGGAAGGTCCAACCTGACCACGTCAACCGCCTTGGGGCCTCTTCGGTCCTCCTCGATGGAGAACTCGACCCGTTCGCCTTCTTCCAGGCTTTTGAATCCACTCCCCCGGATGGCTGAATAGTGGACAAAAACGTCCTGGCCTTCGTCGGGCGTGATGAACCCGTAGCCTTTGGCGCGGCTAAACCATTTGACAACGCCGGTTTTCCTCTCGGCTTCCATAGATTTTTCCTCCTTGTTACACACTTGTGACGATTGAGTGGGCTTGCGAAGCCCTCGGCCCGAGGGTCTCAACTGAGCGTGGCGGGCCTTCAAAATAAAAGCCGTCAGGCATGGAAGGCCTAGACGGCTTAGATTCACAATCTATTTCCGTGTAGAACTTGACATACCTTGGCCCATATTATAGCACTGAACAAAAACAACGTCAAGTCACATTTGACTTGGGCGGTCCATTGAGACCCAGTAGACCGCCATCGGCTTTAAGTACAGCGATGCATAAATCCGTTCCCGGTTGTCAGATGACACAGGAGGTATGCCTCACCCGGAAATCCTCTTAGTTTTGTGAGCAACTGTCTACGAGGGCAGTCACCGCC
>JAOZOT010000412.1 GCA_029933115.1 Anaerolineae bacterium
AGCGGAACAGTTGACACAAGTTGATCCATTTATACTAACCGCACGCTGAATTTTCCATTCCGCTCCCGCCGGATTGTCAAATCCGGCGGCTTGACGGCGCAAAACTGTGTAAAATCACCGCCTATGGCCTGGATTTGGCAATCCAGGCCGAGCGACGGCGGGAAATTTTGATGTGCGTTTGGTATATAATCCTTCCGTGTCAGTACATCAGCTACAACTCCAGAGCACGCCGTAATCGTTGATCCACTTCAGCCAAATCTGATGGCGTGAGTGTGCCAACGCGGTAAAGCACACGTGCAGGATCAAGAGTAAACACCACCGGTTTGAAAGCAGAGGGATAACGCAGACCGGCTGCCTGCCAATCATCGAGCACATAGTCCAAAGGTCCAGTGGCTGCTGCAATCTTGGACGTTATGGCAGCCAGGATGAGGTCAGGCTCTGTTGTGTGATAGAGTGAACTGCTCACAACCACAGCAGGTCTCACTTTCGTCGCGCTGAGATCACTGAATGGAAATGGTACTAGAACGACATCACCGCGCTGGAACACCATACAGTTCCCTCCAGTTATCATAAGCGGCGTCCTCTTCGTTGTCCCAGACGCGCCGCAGCGAGTCTTCCGAGAGGAAGGACCAGCCTCTTCGCTCGGCTCGCTCGTCGAAAAGGTCTGCCAGACTGAAGAGGATGTCCAGGGCTTTTTCGACAATCTGGTCTTCGCTGAGCCCTTGGATTCGGGCCAGACGGCTCAACCGATCTGCACGCTCTGTAGACAGCCGGATGTGTTTTTCAACAACGGTCAGTACCTCACTCATCGCATACCTCCAGTTTCGGATCTTAAGCAAGACGACTGCAAAAGTTCACTCCCGCTTTTTGAGAAGATACTACATTGCCGCTATTGCTTCATCAATGGCCTGGCGAATGGCCTTCTCAGCTCCTCACCTTGTTGCAGGGGTAACTAATGCATAACCATAGTCCATTTCAATCCAGGCTGCCTCAAAACCGGTTATCGAGATCGCTATAGGGGCTTTCGTAATTGCCGGGTCGTGAATATAAACCCGCTTCCCGGTAACGCCCACAACCACAACGGCGTGTCCCACGTCTGTCGTCCAATGCTCCAGGAAACCTGTACGGACGAAAACAATGACAGGTATCCCATTTTGTAACCATTGCTTCAGGTCTTTCAGCGTACCACAACCGTAATCAACGTCCCATTTCCCTTGAGAAAAGCGAGTCAAACGCTGAATCGCTGAGGCAGGTGCTCCCCAGTTCTTTATCTCCAACAGTCCCGTCAATTCTTCCTCAGACGTTGTCGTATCCCAATAAGCCAACACCATACGTGCACAAGCTGCCAAACACAGGCCCTCGGACGACTGAGGATAATGAGGCAACGGTATAATGTCAGACATTTCAAGCATTCTCTGCTGAGCTTGACTCTAATACCTTTTGCGCCAGACGGTCAGCTTGTCGAGCAATTTGAGATAGCAGTTCATCGGTAACCTTCACCTGACCCAGTGCGGTGTCTACATCTACTTCGCCCACGCATCCCACGCGCCCGCGAGAAGGAAAAGTCAAGTCTATGGGCACCCGCCAATACCATCGGTCTGTATGTATCAGGGTTGGTTCGCCAGCTAGCAATAGATAGCTCACGCGATCTAGCATCAGCCTGTTTACCTTACGCCGCGCATACGCAGATGTAACTTGAATGTGGGGCGAACTGTCGGTGATGAGCTGCAAGGTGTCCCGTAAAAGTGAGGCCAACCACGAGACAAAATCAGCAGCGACCTCTTCTCCCCAAGCATTGCGAACTGTCTCTGGAATAGAGCGAGACAGATCGCGGTTGAATCCAGCCATATCCTCTTGCTTAATCACGGTATCAGGTTGTTTCATCCTTTCCTCCACTCTTCCCAAATAAGGCTTCTCACGAGCTACCTTCACCCCCGCAGCCGATGCTCCAATGCCGCCCGCACCGCTTCGTGGTCACTCCACGGGTACTCTGTGGTGCCGAAACACATAGACCGTTCGTGGCCCTTGCCGGTGACAATGACCAGGTCACCCGCCTGGGCCTTATGGATGGCAAACTCAATAGCCTCGCCCCGGTCGCCGATGCGCCAATAGTGCTCTCCCTCACGTCCCCCTGCTTTCTCGCAACCAAGGGCAATTTGGGCCATGATGTCGTCCAGGCTCTCGGTGCGGGGGTCCTCGGCGGTGATAACCACACGGTCGGCCAATCTCCCGGCGATTTCGCCCATCATGGGCCGCTTGGCTGCATCCCGCAAACCGGCACAGCCAAAGACGACGATGACCTCACCTTGGGTCAGCCCACGCGCCGTCTCCAGCGCTCGCTTCAAGGCGTTGGGGGTGTGGGCAAAGTCAACGATGACCGTAAAGTCCTGGCCCAGGTCAATGCGCTCCATGCGCCCCACCACACCGGTCACAGATGCTATCCCCTCTTGCATGGCCTCCAGAGGTATCTCCTGCGAGATGCCGACGGCTATAGCGGCCAGGATATTGTCCACGTTGAAAGGTCCGACCAGGGACGAATGTACCTCAAAATCTCCTCTGGGTGTCCGGGCGGTGAAGTGGGTCGCCTCTGGTGCAGGGACGATGTCCCTGGCGGTCACATCGGCCGGGCCGATCAAGCCATAGGTCAGATGACGGTCGGCAGGGATGGCCCGCAGGTAGCCAAAAGAAGAGTCGTCGGCGTTAAGGATGGACACCTTGGGGGTATCGGGCTTGCGGAAGGAAGTGGAAAGGTCGTGAAAAAGGCGTGCCTTGGCTGCCCGGTATTCCTCGTAGGTGCCGTGATAATCCAGGTGCTCGTGGGTGATGTTGGTCACCACAGCTACATCGTACTCGCAGGCCGTGACGCGGTGCTGGGCCAGGCCGTGAGAAGTGCTCTCCAAGACAGCGTACTCGGTGTCCGCAGCCACCATTTGAGCCAAGTATCTCTGGACATCGGGAGCCTCGGGAGTAGTGACGTGCAAGCCCGTGTCATAGTACTCGTCGCCAATGAGAGCGTTGACAGTGCTGATCATGCCCGTCTTGTGGCCGGCAGCGGTCAGGATGGCCCGGATGAGATTGACAGTGGTCGTCTTGCCATCAGTGCCGGTCACGCCGATGACTTTGAGCCGGCGGGCAGGGTAACCGTGAAAAGCAGCAGCCAGGCGGGCAAGAGCTTGACGGGAGTTGGGCACCAGGATGCGTGTTGCATGTTGTGTGTCGCGTGTCGCGTGTTGCGCGTATCGTGCATCCTGAACCACCACCGCCACCGCCCCGCGTTCGAGGGCCTGGGGAATGAAATCGTGTCCGTCCGCGTTCAAGCCCTTGATGGCCACAAAAAGGTAACCAGGCTTCACCTGACGGGAGTCGCAGGCCAAGCCGGTGATTTCCACCTCCAAATCACCCTGAACGTCCTTTTGAGCCAGAGCTGCCAAGAGTTGTGAAAGTTGCATGATACGTGTTGCGTGATGCGTGATGGGCCGGTTAGAAAAGGCTGCCTAGGCTGAAGCGGGTCCAGTCTGTGCCGGTGATAGTGGAACAGGCCAGGATCAAAAATACGATCAAGATGATCAGCCCACAACCGCAGCCGCTGCAGGAGCAACCGCGCCCAAAACCGAAGCGGTCCTCCAACCAATCGAAGGCAGCGGTCAATAGAAAGAGCTTGAAAAGTCCCTCCAGGCAGCCTTGACGGTCTCTCATCGTTGTTTTCTCCCTTC
>JAOZOT010000413.1:0-2324 GCA_029933115.1 Anaerolineae bacterium
TTTCTGGCGACGGTGCTCACCGGCTTCATGTAGCCAACGGTGAACCCATCGCGCAAGAGCCGTTTCCCCAGGCCGACGCAGAGGGCGCTTTTGCCTGAGAAAGTCTCGGTCGAAGTGATATATACAGTTGCCATAAGTTCGTATCCTCCTTGTTGGCAGATGGCCGATGGCGATCGGCTATCAGCTAACCATCAGCTAGCTGAGAACCAGCCGCATGTCCACACCTACGCTCCCTTGACCCTCCTCACCCACAATGAGGGGATTGATGTCCATTTCGACGATCTCCGGAAATTCGGTCACCAGTTGTGAAACCCTGAGGAGGGCATCAACGATAGCTGCTGTATCCGCTGGCGGTTCACCCCGGGCTCCTCGCAAGAGGCTATAGGCTCGGATTTCGGTGATCATCTCCTCCGCTTCTCTTCTGGAGAAGGGGGCAATACGGAAAGTCACGTCCCTGAGGGCTTCCACGTAGATCCCTCCCAGGCCGAACATCACCAGCGGGCCGAATTGAGGATCGCAATTCATGCCGATGATGACCTCGTGCTTACCTTGCACCATCTGCTGTATCTGGCAGCCCCAGATCTGGGCGTCGGGCATGTAACGGGTGGCCCGGTAGACCAGCAAATCGAAGGTGTCTCTGACCGCAGTGGCATCTCTGATGTTCAGCTTGACGCCTCCAATGTCGGTCTTGTGCAGGATGTCGGGTGAGGCGATTTTCATGACCACCGGATAGCCCATTTCCTCGGCGTAGGCTACGGCTTCGTCAGGAGAACTGGCCAGGGCGGAGGCCGGCACGGGGATGCCGCAGGCTTTCATCACCTCGCGAGCTTCAGCGTCGCCGATGGTCAGTCGTCCCTCGGCCCGCACTTGGGCGAAAACTTTTTGTATTGTCTCTACATCAAAGTCAAACCGCTCGATTTCGAGAGGGGGTGTCTCTAACCACTGGCTGTAGCGCATCATAGCGGCCATAGCTGCTACGGCCCGCTCTGGCACCGGATAGTTTGGCACCCGGTATTCGTGCAGGACTTGGATGCCGGCCGCTACAGTGGGTTCGCCCATGAAGCAGCTCAGGATGGGTTTGTCGTACCTGGTGGATAGCTCACCTATCACCTTGGCTATCTCCACAGCGTTGGTCATGACTTGGGGAGCGATGATGGTGATCACTCCTCCTACGTTTGCGTCGTTGAGAACCACTTCCAAAGCCCGGCCATAGCGGTCGGATAAGGCGTCGCCCAGGACATCAACAGGGTTCAGAATGCTGGCTTCTGGTGGCAGGGCCTCTCTCAAGGCATCCAGGGTTTTCCGCTTCAGCGAGGCCAGTTGCAGGCCGGCCCGCTCGCAGGCGTCGGTAGCCATGATGCCCGGGCCGCCGGCGTTGGTGACGATGGCGATGCGATTGCTTGAAAGCGGCGGCTGGCGGGCGAAGGCGATGGAATAGTCGAAGAGGTCTTGTACAGAGTTGGCGCGGATGATGCCTGTCTGGTTGAAGGCTGCCTCGTAGGCTCGTTCGGAGCCGGCCAGGGTGCCGGTGTGAGAGGAGACAGCCCGTGAGCCGGCGCTGGTGGTGCCCGATTTGATGGCGATGATGGGCTTGTGTTTGGTGACCTCCCGCGCCACGCGTATGAAACGGGTCCCATCGGTGATGCCTTCCAGATAGGCCATGATCACCTTGCTGTGGGGATCATCTCTCCAGGCTTCAATGAAGTCAATCTCGTTGAGGTCAGCTTTGTTGCCCAGGCTGACGAAGCGGGAGAAACCCACCTGCTGGCCCAGTGACATATCGAGTACGGCGGTACACAGGGCTCCCGATTGGGACATGAAAGCGATGCTGCCTGGGTGGGGCATACCGGCCGCAAAAGAGGCGTTGAGTTTAGCCACAGTATCAATGATGCCCAGGCAATTGGGGCCGACCAGGCGCATTCCATACCGCCGGGCGATGGCTATGAGTTCCTGCTCCATTTTCATGCCCTCGCTGCCCACCTCGCGAAAGCCGGCGGTGATGATGATCGCTCCTTTGATCCCCTTTTGACCACATTCCTCCAGGCTGGCAGCCACGTATTTGCGGGGGATCACTATTACCGCCAAGTCAATGGGGTCGGGCACGTCCAAGACGCTGGGGTAGCACTTCAGGCCCAGGATCTCGTCGGCCTTGGGGTTGACGGGATAGATTCGGCCCTGGTAGCCGTATTTGATGATGTTGGAAAGGACGCCGTAGCCCAGCTTCCGCTCGTTGCGGGAAGCGCCGATTACAGCGACCGACTGAGGGTCGGAAAGCATCTCCAGCATTTTATCTCCCCGTGCTCCCTATCATACACCAAAATCAG
>JAOZOT010000413.1:2424-3710 GCA_029933115.1 Anaerolineae bacterium
GTGGAAGGGGCCTACAGTTTCTTCGCTGATAGGCTCTGTTATGGCAATCTCTAATGCCGGAAAGGGAGGCCGGTAATTTGCATCGTATTCATATCGAGTTGTCATCGTTGCAACCTTGGCCTGCGTGGTGAGCGAATGTGAAAAGTGGGCAGAACTTGGTCGGTTACCTGTTGAAAGTAGATAGGTGCTTGACCATAGCGGGCGCGCACGCGTTTGTAGAGAGCCGCTTTATCGGTATCATGGTCTATCACCTTCCCACCGTGGATGGCTACGAACTGCCCCTTGTATTCGCTCAGTAATTGGGTATGCATTGCTTCAAAAGCGCGCGCTTCGGCCTCAAATTGTTCACGCCGGTGTTGCTTGAGGTGTTGGCGCACGGCGTCGGCGATCAAATCGTCAACAGAGATGCCGTTCTGACGGGCTACTCGATTGGCCTCCGCCAACAGGTCGGAAGAGATAGTGATAGTTGCCATAACTTTCCTCCATTTGTTCTACTCTCGTATTCGCCGTATCTCGAAGACTACCGGGTTGTAGGCATCGGGGCAGGCATGGGTGGCCACGTCCTTATCACCCTTCAGCCAAGGGAAGTCGGCGCCATAGCGCATGGCAAAGACCTTGGGCAAAAAGCTGTAGAGGGCGCTGAGGCAAACTCTGCCTTGCACAGTCTCTCCATCAAAGACTACTGTGTCACCCACTTTGTGGCCAAATCCGCAGGTTCCTTTCTGGCCGATCACCTTGGCCACAACTTTGTAACCGGTGTCTTCAAATCCTTCGCTGTGTTTCTCTTTCATGAGCGTTATCTCCTTACTCAGGTATCTGCAGTGACCGCTCAGCGGTTCAGAAAGCCGCTAAAGCGGCCACTACGAGCCTACTTGCGCCGACGGTGATAGTTCCGTTTTCGGCTCCAGGTGTGAGTACAGGAACTTCAGGCTGTTGAGGATCTCCCAGGGGTCAAAGTGGCTTCCGGTGGTGCGGTAGGCGAGGTTGATGATACCTCCTTGCACGTCCAGGCGCGCCGGAGGCAAATTGGTCAGTATCTCTTGCTGGGAGAAGGCACGGATACGGTAGAGGTCCTGGTTGACCACTATTCTGGCTTTCAATCGCTGCTCACGAGCGGCCACATACCCCTGCTTCACTTTGAGTTGCTCCAGCAAGGTCAGGCGCAGGAGGTTGCCATCTACCAGCTTGGTTTTGACTTGAAGCCAGGGGTCACGGTAGTAAATCTTGGATTTGCCGGAGCTGGTGCGCCCGCGCCGGAATATTTTGGATTTCTGCTTGGGCCCGGT
>JAOZOT010000414.1 GCA_029933115.1 Anaerolineae bacterium
TTACCCCTTCAGCGACCCGGCCATCAGCCCGCGCATGAAGAAGCGCCCCAGGAAGATGTACACCAACAAGGTTGGCAACGCGGCAATCAGAGCCCCGGCCATCTGCACGTTCCACTCGACGATGTAGCTGCCGGCCAGGTTGTTCAGACCGACGGTGATGGGCTGAATCTTAGGATTTTGGGCTATGGTGACCGCGAACAGGAAATCGTTCCAGATGGAAGTGAACTGCCAGATCATCACCACCACGAAACCGGGTATAGATAACGGAAACAGGACATAGCGATAGATGCTGAAGATATTTGCCCCGTCTATCTTGGCCGCCTCAATCAACTCGGTGGGCACGGTGGCGTAATAGTTGCGGAAGATGAGAGTACAGATGGGAATGCCGTAGACTACATGGACAAAGATGAGGCCGGGGATAGTGCCGTACAGTTTCATTTTGTACAGCACCTGCACCAGTGGGATGAGGATGCTCTGGTAGGGAATGAACATCCCAAAAAGGAGCACTGTGAAAAGCGTATCCGCGCCGCGGAACTTCCACTTGGACAGCACGTAACCGTTTATCGAGCCCAGCATGGCAGAAAGGATCGTAGCCGGGAGGGTGAGATAGACGCTGTTGAAGAAGTTCGAGGAAATTCCCTCGAACCCGAACCCTCCGAACCAGGCCTTTTTGAAGCTATCGAGATGCAACCCCAGCGGCGGGTCCCACATGCGGTAAAGATTCACCTCGGCAAAGCTCTTCAGCCCGGTGATGACGAGGACGTAGACGGGCATCAAGTAGAAGGCGGCGAAAGCGATCAGGACGGCGTAGATCAACAAGCGTGGCCACCGTACCTTCAACTTTAATCTCTTAGGCCAGGGACGTGTTTTCGCTATCATACTTCAGCCTCCCGGCGAAGGCTATACGCCAGATAGGGAACGATGAGAACTCCGACCATCACCAGCAAGATGGTGGCGATGGAAGCCCCTTGGGCGAAACGGTTGCTCTGGAAAGTGGTATCCCACATGAAGTAGGCCGGCACATCGCAAGAGAAACCAATGCCCGGGCCGGTCATAGCCACGACCAGGTCATAGATCTTGAGGGCGATGTGTCCCAGGACGATGACGGCGCCGAGGGTGATGGGGCGTAGGAGCGGCATGATGACGTGCCAGAGGATCTGCAACTCGCTGGCCCCATCCACCCGTGCTGCCTCCCGCAGTTCTTCAGGGATGCCCCGCAGGCCGGCCAGGTACATGGCCATCACGTACCCGGACATCTGCCAGACGGCGGCGATGACCACCGCTTTGATGCCAATCTTGGGATCGGTATACCAACCGGTCTTGAGGAAACCTAAGCCCACCTTCTCGAACAGCAGGTTGACCCCGGTGCTGCCCATTTCAGCACTGCCGGGGTTGAGCAACCAGCGCCAGGCCACGCCGGTGACGATGAAAGAGATGGCCATCGGGTAAAGGTAGATGGTGCGGAAAATGTTCTCGCCTTTGACGCGTTGATCGAGCAGAACGGCCAGCAGGAAGCCAATAGCCAACGATGAACTGAGGAACAGCGCGGTGAAGACAACCATGTTCCGCATATCTATGCGGAAGCGCTGGTTGGCAAGCAATCCCTGGTAATTGCGCAGGCCGACCAAAGAGAAATCAGGGAGCAGCTTGTTCCACTTGGTCAGCGAGACAAAACCGGTGAACCCGATAAAGCCGTACACGAAAACGGCGATAGCGATAGCCGAAGGGAGGATCAACAGGATTGGAGCGATTCGCTCCCAGTCCAAACGCCGCATATAACTCCTCCTGAGTGTGGAATGAGGCAGCCCGACCTGGTCGGGCTGCCTCACTCGTTCGTTCCGTTTGAGGAAAAGCTATTGGCAAGCTCCGGCGTCCACGCAGGCTTGCTGCAAAGCAGTCTGGGTGCCGGCCACGTCACCGCTGGTCACGAACAGAGTGATAGCGTCCTTGTAGTCGGTGACCCAGGACTCGATAGCCGCCGCGCCGTGGACCACGCTAGGCACGATGGCGTCCACAGCCCAGTCGGCCATAGCCGATTGCAGGTACTCGTTGAACAGGGCCGGGTCGCAATCGGTGCGGGCGCAGATGGAGCCTTTCTTGGGGTTGAAGGCCTCCTGGCCCTCTTTGGAGCCGCAGACCTTGACCCAGGCGATGGCATTGTCGCGGTTGGGGGCTTTTTTCGGCAGGGCAAAGCTATCGGACAGGGCCACGAAGATGCCCTTGGTGCCGGGCGGTGGCGCCCAACCATAGTCCGTGTAGCCCTCGGCCTGGAACCAACCGTTGGTCCAGTCGCCCATGATCATCATGGCCCCCTTGTTGTCAATCAAGTAGTGCCCCGCCCCGTCCCAACTGAGAGCCGGATGGTCGGTGTTGACGTAGGTGAGCATCTTCTTGAAGGTCTCCAGCGCCTGGGCGACGCAGGGGTCGGTCCAGGGAACCGCACCACTCCACAGGCCCTTGTACGTTTCGGCACCGCATGTGCCCGCCAAGACATCCTCGAAGACGTGCGGGGCCTCCCAACCGCCACTGGTGCCCATGACGAACGGCACGACGCCCTTGGCCTTCAGCGCCTCGCACACGGCAAAGAAATCATCCCAGGTCTCCGGCGGGGTCAGGCCGGCCTCGGCGAAGATGGACTTGTCGTACCAGAGGATGTTGGAGCGGTGGATGTTGACCGGAACTCCCCAGTAGTGATCTTTGTACTTGAGGAGTGTGAGCAGGTCCGCCGGGAAGGCCTCCTCCAGTCCTTCGGAGGCGTAGATGTCGTCCAGCGGCTCCAGGTAGGTCTCCGGATCGTAGCCCTCGACCTCCAGGCCGGCGTGGAGTTGGAAAGTATCAGGCGGATCGCCGGCGATCAGGCGGGTCTTGAGCACCGGCCTGAAGACAAAGCCCGCTCCTCCGGCCACAGTGGCGTTGACGATCTCGACGTCAGGGTACTTCGAGGCGTAGATCTCGAACAGGCCGGTGAGGCCCTCGGCCTCGCCACCCGCCGTCCACCAACTGGCCACCACAAGCTGGCCGGCTGCACCCTTGCCGAACAGCAACTCTGGCTTGCTGGGGTCATAGGTTGCCAGGAAAGCCTCAGCCTCTTCCTTGCTGGGAACCCAGAGCTTCCAACCGGGCTCAATCAGGTCGGCGTTGGTGATCTTGGCGAAAGAACTGTCCTCCAGGTTCTTCGTGTTGGTGGCCGACATGATGGCCGGCCAGGCCTGAGGATTGCCCAGATACTTGTCGGCGATCTTGGACAACCAGTCACCGGCAGTGACAATGTACTCCTGACCCTGAGCCGGGGGAGCGGCACTGACCACCGGTACAAAGACGGCCACCAGGGCCACAATCATTAGCAGGCTAAAAAGCTTTTTCATTTGTTTCCTCCTCCTTCAGATTTGCGTATCGGTTAAGAAAGTTTTGCACTCTCCGACTCTTTCTCCTATAGGCCCCCTCCTTTCTTTTGGCTGATGGCTATCTGCTATCGAGCGAAGCGAGTTATTAGCCATTGGCTAGCGCGCACAGCGGAAGCCAAGGTCATCGTTAGCCGCAGTGTCACTGGTGGCGTTGCGAGTTGTGGTGCGCACGAAATCGGCCGTCTCGAACCAACCGCCACCCCGCAACACCCGATATTTCTTACCGTAGTAAGGCGATTGAAAGCTGCTGCCGGGATAAGCCTCGTACCAGTCGGCCGTCCACTCCCAGACGTTGCC
>JAOZOT010000415.1:0-1524 GCA_029933115.1 Anaerolineae bacterium
TCCCCCGGCCTGACCTCTTCATCATTGGCCTCGTAACCCAGCAGCCTGGCCTTGCCTCCGAAGGCAGCATCGAGGCGGTGGGGTATCCTCTCAAGTTCGGCCTCCGAGAGTAGGACCGGCTTGGCGTAGGCTGGTGCGATGTAACGGAAAGGGGCGACGGCAGCCAGAACGAGCATCAGGCCGCCGACGATGCCCAGCAGCCACCTCTGATGGCGACGCGGCACCCATTGGCTCCACCCCAGGGCCAGCAGGACAGCGATGGCCGAGATGGCCGGGAACATGAGCCGGCCCTGGGAGGCTTTGGTGATCGTGGTCCAGCGGATCAGGGCTAGGAAAAGGATGATGGGCCAGGCTAGGATGATGAGTAAAGAGTAATGAGTGATGAGTGATGTGTGACGAGTGACGAGTGACGAGTCGTTCCGTGAAACGTGAAACGTGAAGCGTGAAAACAGTGCGCGCCCCAGGGCGATCATCAGGCCAACAAGGCCCAGGATGGCTAAGGCATTGAGCACCCAATAGGCGGCTGGCTCCATGGCCACGTTGACTCCGCCGAAGAGCCCCCAAAAGGTTTTGACGAACCCCTCCCACTCGCCCAGCAGTTGTCGCAGACTCGGTTGGGAGAGACGGGACCCGACGATGGCCACGAAGGTGTTCAGGCCCAGTGGGTCACGGTAGAGCAGCCAGTTCCTCAGATACCACCAACCGGCTACGGCGAAGGAAACAGCCAGGACCGTGACAAAGTTTCCAAAGAACCAAGCAGTGCGGCGGAGCACCGACTCAGCCCGTCTCTGCCAGGCTGAGAGGGCCAGGGCCAGAGCTGTCAGAGGGATCAGGCCCAGGGCGCTGGCTTTGGATAGGGCTCCCAGCCCGATGACCAGGCCCAGCAATAAACAAAATCCCAATTCCCAATTCCCAATTCCCAATTTGTCACCACGTACCAAGCGAATCAGGAAAAGCAAAGTGAGTGAACATAACGGAATCACCGGGTTGTCGTTGTTGACGGAGCCGCTGATGAAAAGGAACATAGGCACAAAGGCGTTGAAAGCGGCGGCGCCAGCGGCCAGCGTTTTCTGTTCTGGAAAAACTTCCAAAGCGATCAAATAGGTGCAGAGCACGGTGACTGCTTCCATCAGCACCGAAAGGAAGCGCACGATATGCACCGCCAGGGCTGTGCCCCGATAAGGGAAGCTCTCTCGCTCCGAATGGACGACCATGTTGAGGTTGCCGTCGGCCGTCTCGACGCCGATGTCGGCGTGGGGGTTGAGCCACCGCACCTCCGCAAAGTCGGAAGTGTCAATCCAGAAGGTGGCCAGAGCTCCCAGGGCGTAATAGAGGGGGGGTTGGCTGCCCTCCTGCCGCCACGGCTGCTCGGTGCGGGGATCCTGCACCGGCAGTCCCCCGCCGTCGGCCATAAGCTTGACGAAAGGATAGTGCCACAGCTCGTCGGAGGCCTCGAAGAGGGGCGTGACCACGCTGTAGACCGTGCCCAAGATGATGAAGCCGATCAGGATAAAGGTGATGGCC
>JAOZOT010000415.1:1624-3682 GCA_029933115.1 Anaerolineae bacterium
AATGGCATGGTAAACCTCAAGGGTCTTCTCTGCGATGCTATCCCACCCGAAGGCTTTGGATATCTTTTTTGCTCCTTGCCCTAGCCTCTGTCGCAGTTCGGGGCTATCTGCCAGACGAGCAATGGCCTCCACCAGGGCCGCCGCATCGTCCGGTGGCACCAGTAGCACATTCTCTCCGTCCTGCAAGCGCGGCAAGCTGTGTGAGAGTTGGGAATTGAGCATTGAGTATTGAGTATTGGGCCTTGTGGTGACGATGGGCAGGCCGTGGACCAGGGCAGCCATAAAGCTCCCCCGCCGGAAGGAGGCCCCATCGCGGTAGGGCAACACGCAAATGTCTGAGGCCAGCAGGTTGGCTGACACCTCCTCTGGGGGAGTGTAGCCCGTCCACATCACCCGCTCCGATAGCCCCAGTTCGTCAATCAGGGCCTCGACCCGCTGGGCGTAGGCCACATTGGTGGGGTCGCTGGAACCGAATCTGCCGCCAACCATCAGCAGACGAGCGCGGTAGCCTTTTTTCACCACTCCGTCCAGAGCCCGCACCAGGGTCTCGCCGCCTTTGCTCTCGTTGAGAAAGCCGAAGTAGGAGAGCAGTATGTCCTCCGGCCCCACACCCCAACGGGCGCGCCAGGCGTTGCGGTCATAGTCGGCAGGCGGCGTTGGCTCGATGTTGCTGCCGATGGGGATGAGATAAGGGGCGGGGGACAATTGAGAATTGAGAATTGGGAATTGAGAATTGAGAATTGTTTCCAGGTCCTCCGCGTTGGTGACGATGACGGCGTCGCTCCAGCGGGCCAGGGCCAGGACGACCCACCAGCGGATGCGACCAGCTTTGGGGAACAGGTAAGGCACTTTCAGGTCATGGAAAGTGACCACGACCTTGGGGCGCTGCTTCCGTGCTCGCAACCGCAGGGGTAAGAAGTTGATGGCCGGGTGCATCCCGTAGGCGGCGGCCTGGTACTGGATGTTGAGGACATCGGCTTCCAGTTCCTCCGCTGTGCGCATGATGGTCCGCCAACTGTTCCATCCCCAACGCTCCAGACGCGGCTCGACCCGCAGCCCGTCTTCGGTGCGGGGTGGCCCGGCCGCCGTTGAGGTCAGCACCGTCACCGCTGCCCCCAGGGCACGCAAGGCCCGTCCCACCTCATAAGTGAAATCGCCGACGCCTCCCTGCATCGGCCTGAACTCGCCGCTGATCAAACAGACTTTCATCGCTCCTACCATCTGAGATTTGCTGGGGAAGCGACGAAGAATCCCGTTCCTGACAGACAGGCGACCTCTCGAAGAACGAGACCTTTCGCTTCGCTCAGGGTGACATAATCAAGTACGACTTTTGCCTCAATGCTTCTTTACCCAACCTGAACGCGGAAATCCCTCCGTGATCTCCTCCTGTGCGTCTCCACATCGTCAACTGCCGGCCACGACCACCACCCCGACGAGCCCAGCACCAGAGTGGACGGAGAGACCCGGCGTGAGTTCGGCCGTGATCACGGCGTCGGGGCATGGCAGGCTGGCGCGCACCTGCTCCTCGAACAGACGCGCCTCCTCCGGAGCATTGGCGTGGATGATGGCCATCCGCTCGACCGGGCGGCCAGCCAGGGCCTGCACTGTCAACTCGATTGTCCGAAGCCACGCTTTCTTCCGCGTGCGGACGCGCTCCAGCAGGTCGAGCTTGCCATCCCGCAGGGTGAGGATGGGCTTGACGTTCAGCAGACCGGCCATCCCCGCCACCAGATGCCCCACCCGCCCGCTCATGGCCAGGTATTTGAGCGTGGACAGGGCGGCGTAAAGGTAGGTGCGCTCGCCCACGGCAACGGCGCGAGCGACGATCTCGTCCCTAGACGCGCCCGCTTGCGCGGCCTCAGCCGCGGCCAGCACCATGAACCCCTGGCCCATGGAGAGGCTGCGTGAGTCCACCACTGTGATGTCGCGCTCGGGCAACAGGTCACGGGCGGTGACGGCGGCGCTGTACGTGGCGCTGACCTCGCTGCTGACGCAGAAGCATACAACCGTCTCCGCGCCCGCGTCAAAGGCGGCCTGGTAGGCCTCGGCGAACTTGCC
>JAOZOT010000053.1 GCA_029933115.1 Anaerolineae bacterium
CTTTTCTTTCTCCAAATGCTGATAATCCCAACACCCGAAAAACTCGAATCGGTTTCGCCTTTCCTTTGGCCTGTAAGGGGGGGACTTCGGGATCTACCCGCACACGATCCTTCACTTGTGTGTAGGTGGGCTCAGTTACGAGGATGGTTGCGCTGGGCTGACCGTCGTCGCCCTCCCGCTCGATGCGGCGAGCCAGCACTTCTTTGGTGTAAGCCTCCACTCGCGAGGCGGTGTTGACTGCATCGCCGATAACGGTGTACTCCACGCGGCGACCGCGCCCCACGATGCCGTCCATCAGCGGCCCGCTATGAATGCCGATGCCGATGCGTAACGGTCGCTGGTCACGCAGCGGCCAGATTTCGTTCAATTCCGGCAGCAAGGCCGCCATGCGGAGGGCCGCTCGCACTGCCCGAAGCGCGTGATCGGGCGTCGGCTCCGGCGCGCCAAAGAGCACCAGCAACCCGTCGCCCAGCATTTTGTCCAACACCCCCTGTTCGAAAAAGATGGCCTCGACCATGGCGTCGGTGTAGCGGTTGAGGAAGCAGATCACCTCGCCGCCCCGGCCCTGGCCAGTCAACGTCTCGGTGGCCGAGGTAAAGCCCCGGATGTCAGCAAAGAGGACGGTGGCCGTGATCTCGGATCGGTCCTCAGCCACCAGCTCTTCCCAGCGATCCAGGACAGCGGCCAGTCGTTCCGGAGCCATAAAGCTCTGGAAGCGGTCCCTGATGTGTCGCTTCTCCCGCTCTTCGACAAGCACCCGCTCCACCAGGCCACCTGTAACCGTCATGGCGGCCAAGCCCACCGGCGATACAACCGGCAGCCAGAGGTTGGCTTGCGCAAAGAGGAGAAATGCCACGGCGAGGTACAGCAGAAGGCCCCCTCCTACCGCCACCGTAGCGGGGATTGGCTTCAATCGCCAGAAAGCCAGGATAGTCAGGGCAATGGCCGCCAGGCTAAGGCCCGTGGCGAGCCAGGTTGGCACTCGCCGAATGGGGTCATCGTTCAACAGCGTGGCAACGACGTTGGCCTGAACTTCGACGCCCGGTGTCAGACCAGCCCGGTCGAAGGGCGTGACGTGGAGGTCCTGTTCCAGGAACGTGGTAAAGCCAATGAGGACGATCTGGTCGGCAAAGACCTCGGCTGCCACTTCGCCGCTAAGCACCTGGTACATCGGCACCGTGGGGAAGGTGTTGGGGCCACCGCGAAAGTTGATGAGCAGGTCGGGCGACTTGGCAGCGGTGGCTGCAAGCAGCTCCTCGTAGGCTCGCGCGACCGCGTAGCCAAAAGCCGGATGCCAGACGTCGTTGTGGAGCCGATGGAGGATGACGCGCCGGACGACGCCATCGGCGTCGAGCGCTACGTTGGCCAGTCCAACGCCGGCGGCCGCCTCAACGAGGGTCTCGACTGGAGCGGCGTACCGGTCGTACTCGTACCCCGCGCCCTCTTGGTGCTCTATCAGGCCGGCCAGGATCACTTGGCCGGCCTGTGTCAGGCTGCGCGCCAGCACTTCGTCGCCACCAGTGTCGGTTCCGGCGTGGGTCCAGGCCACGTCCACGCCGATGACGGCCGGGCCACCGGCAGCGATGGCATCTACCAGGCGGGCATATTCCGCGCGCGGCCAGGTGCGAAGGTTCTGGTTGAGAACATTGAAGCTCTCGTCATTGATGGCAACGATGACGACTGGCGCGTCGGCGGGGCGTTCGCCACGTAGGCGGAAGCAAAGGTCATAGGTCGCAAGTTCCAGCGTTTCGACAATACCCAACCGGCTTAACAAGTAAGCAAAGAGAAGCCCAATCCCGACCATAACCGCCAGGCGTTGGGTACGGGAAGCCGGCCCGAAGATAGACGATGGGTGGTAAGGGTATCCTGCATGGCGCAACCTCGCTTTTTTCTCCCTTAGCCTACATTTCGCACCTTCCCAACCGAATAGAGAGCAAAGTTTACCCTGCTACAGGGCGTGAAACGTCCATCCGACGCATGGAGGGTGAAAGTTGGGGCTGCGACGGGGCTCTTCCTGCCGGCTTTGAGGGTGAGGTTGGTCTCCTTCTTGGCCCTGGGCGCACCTCACCCTTCCCGAAAGCGCCCGGGCCTATGCAGCGATCTGCCAATTCCTGGGAGGTGGCAAGGCCAAAGGCAGGTTGTCCCCGGCGGGGAGCAGAGGATGGGGCCGGCGAGGGAGTCGAAGTTCGGCCAAGATGTGAGCCAAAACCTCCAAGAGAGCGGCCTGTTCCTTGTCCACAGGGACAACCCAGTGCAGACGACTCCCGTCCCGGCAAAGGGTTTCAATGACGTCCGGGCTTTCGAGTTTCTCGATGATGCGCCGGGTCGTCATCTGCAGCCCGCCCTGGCGAACCTGACGCTCCGGCAGGCTGTAGGCGAGCAAGGCTGGCATGTTGATAAGCAACATGGCTTCGATGCGTTCGTCAGCGAGGCCGTCCAATCTTGGCCTGCACCTCGCTCAAGGCTTGGCGCAACGCCCTCAACTGAGCCGCCCGCGTCCAGCGCAGAGCGGTGCGCATCGGCCCACCGAGAACCACCAACCCGCGATGGGTGCCCCGACGGGATCTGTACTCGACAGGCTATCTGCCGGCAGAAGACTCTGCAACACGTCGTGCGTAGAAAGAGGCTCTTGCAAGCCGTAGGCCACCAGCATGTCAGCGTTGGGGCTGGGCTGGATGACTTCGGCCATCAGGTGCTCGATGGCTTCTTTGCGTGTGAGACCAGAGACAGGCACATCCGTTGGAGGCTCAAGGGGCGACGCTGGTCCGCACCCATCCACGGGGAGGCTTAGAGCCAAAGCGATGCTCAACACCGAGATAAACCTTTTCATTTCCCTCCTCCTTCGCTCAGGTCGAACCGTGGCTCACGCCTGACAGCGTGTCTGAAAAATGCTCGTAGTGGCGACTTGTCGCTAACGACCGATGCTCTGGGGCTAAAAACGACTGAAGTCGTTACTACGAGCGCCGCCTTCTGAATTTTCAGACACGCTCTGAGCAAGTCGGCTACACTCTGCCGAGGCCCTTTCTTAATTCACCTGCAGAGGGGACGGCTACCCTCCCGCAGGCTTGAAACTCACTTTGGCAGCAGACTGAAAGCCACCTCACGGGCATAGCCTTAGCGGGGATACCGCCTCAGCCTGCGGGAGGGTGAACCCCCGCGAATTATGAAAGGCTCTCTCTGCCGTGAATCGCAATTGCCGACCAACCCGATTGGGGTGAGACCTCCGGTGAACGATCGCCGGGCAAAAAAAAGGCCGATCTCTCCTTGTCCCAGGACAAGAGGAGATCGGCCTCCGATGTCTTGTGCTCGCCTCCTACTTGGCTAGGCGCAATAAGAACAGAAGCCTTGGCCAGTGCTCATCCTAATTATACCACGCGGTGAAGCTGGTGTCAATGGCGTTTTCGCCCCCGGTGACCCTCCCGCGGGGTTCGCCACCCGCGGGAGGGGGATATGCTCTTGTAACAGTTTAGTTTTGTGAGGGCATTCGGCCTGGCCCCCGAGCTAAAGCTCAGGGCTGAGCAACTCAAGCCCGCTGAAGCGGGCTATCGGCCTGCGTAGATGACCATTCAGGGCGCTTTCAGCGCCCTTTCCCTGCTCAGCCTGGCGATTTATCGCCAGGCGGGAGGCTTCGCCCCCGTAGGGCAATCGCATTGGGTTCAGTGGCCGACCAGTTCGGCCACCGTCACCCCCTCGCCGCCTTCGTGCTGATCGCCCGGACGGTGAGAAGCTACCAGTGGGTGCTCCTCCAGCTGCTCCCGCACGGCGCGGCGCAAAGCCCCCGTCCCTTTGCCGTGGATGATGCGCACCGAGGGCAGACCGGCCAGGTAGGCGTCGTCCAGGTGCTTGTCCAGACGAGGGATAGCTTCCTCCACCCGCAGACCCCGCAGGTCCAGCTCGAGGCCCGGAGAAGGGTGCTGGACGCCCAGAAGCGAAGCCTTTTCCCCGGCCGGGGGCGGCTCGCCGTCGGTCATTCTCCTCCTCAGTTCCTCCAGCCGGGCTCTCACCCGGAAGTGACCGACCTGCACCTCGGCCTCGTCTCCATCCAACTCGATGAGCTCACCGCCAGCCTGCAGGCCCTCTACCCAAACGAGGTCTCCTACGGATAGCGGCTCGCCGATCTCTGGAAGGGGCTGCCTGGCCGGCTCCAGGGGAGCCACGCCCCGTTCCAGTTCTGCCAGCTTCTCCGCCGCCTGGGCCAGTGGCTGCTCGGGGGGCTCGGCTTTTGGAACTCCCCGTCGCAGGGAAGCCACAGACAGATTGGCTCTGATCTTGCGCATTTCCTCCTTGAGAGCAGCCAACTCTCGGCGGGCCTCTTCCCTGGCTGCGTTCAAAATCTCCCTCCGTTCCTCCTCAATGCGGGCCAGGCGACCCCTCAGTTCTTCCTCTAAAGCCTGAGCCTCACGCCGGGCTTCCTCGGCCGCCTGGCGGGCCGCCAAAGCCTCTTCCCTGAGTTGCTTGACCTCAGCCAACAGGCCTTCGGTCTCCAGGACTTCCGATGAGATCAGGCTTCGAGCTTCGTGCACGATTTCTGAGGCCAACCCCAGGCGCGAGGCGATGGCAAAGGCATTGCTGCGGCCGGGCAACCCGATGCGCAGTTCGTAGGTAGGAGCCAGAGTCTCCAGGTCGAATTCCACGCTGGCGTTCTCCACTCCCGGCGTAGCGTGGGCGTAGACCTTCAGTTCCGGGTAGTGGGTGGCGACCAGGGTGGTGATGCGCCGCCGTAAAAGATGGGACAGAATAGCCCGGGCCAGAGCCGAACCCTCGCTGGGGTCGGTGCCGGCTCCCAGTTCGTCCAGGAGGACGAGGGAATGACTATCGGCCTGCTCCAGGATGTTGATGATGTTGGTCGTGTGGGAGGAGAAAGTGGAGAGGTTCTGCTCGATGGATTGCTCGTCACCGATGTCGGCGTAGATGCCGCTGAAAACGGACAAAGTGGAGCCCTCCTCGGCGGGGATGTGCAGACCAGCTTGAGCCATCAAACTCAGCAGTCCAACCGTTTTGAGAGAGACCGTTTTGCCACCGGTGTTGGGGCCGGTGATGACCAGGATAAAATAGCCGTCGCCCAGGTGGACGTCAATTGGCACCACCGTAGCCGGGTCGAGGAGGGGATGGCGGGCCTTCTGCAACTGAATGGTAGAGCCGGGATGCTGGACGCCGGGGGTCGTCTCCTGCCCGTTGGCTTTTGCCTTGTGCGGCGGATTCCAAATCCGCTGCGAGCGTCTCCGCCGGCGGAAGGGGACCAATCGCGGCTCGACACTTTGCGTCTCGTCGGCATACCTGGCTTTGGCGAAAGCCAGGTCCAGCTCGGCCAGAACCTGGACGGTACGCTCGATGAAGGCACTCTCCTCAGCCACCAGGGCCGAAAGGGCAGTCAGGATGCGCTGGACTTCTCTCTCCTCCTCCAGTTGTAGCTCACGCCAGCGGTTATTCAACTCAACAGTAGCCAGAGGCTCGATGAAAAGGGTAGCTCCGCTGGCCGATTGGTCGTGCACGACGCCGGGGATGCGCCCCTTGAACTCGGCTTTGAGGGGGATGACATAGCGCCCACTGCGTTGGGTGACGATAGGTTCCTGCAAGAAAGAGGCATTGGCGGGGGAGGCAACGATCCTGTCAAGCTTGTCCAGTAATCGTTCGTGGGCTTCTTTGAGTTCGCGCCGGATGCGGGCCAGGGCCTGGCTGGCCTTATCCACCACTTCACCCCGTTCGTTGAGGCAACGGCCGATTTCGGCCACCACGTGGGCGCACTCCTCGATGCGACTGGCCTTGTCCGCCAGCAGGGGGAATTGAGCCGCCAGCCGGGTGAGGGTTCGTTTCAGAGTCCGCCCGCTGATGAGAGTGGCACGGATGTCCAGCAGATCGGCCGGCAGGAGGACGGCCCCGAGGCCGGCGTCTTTGAGCAAAGGGCGCACATCCCGCGCCCCGCTCAGAGAAAGGTCGGTTTTGACCTCGAGAAGCTTTCTGGCTTCGCCGGTCTCCTTTTGGCGTCGTCGCGCTTCTCGCCAGTCGGGAGAAGGTTTGAGAGCCAGGGCCAGGTCTCTGCCCGCGGAGAAAGCAGTATATTGGCTCAAGCGTTTCAGGATCTTGGGGAATTCCAGGACTTGCAGGTATCTATCGTCCATGTGAACCCATTGCAACCAATTCTGTCAGGCTGTTGATGCAGATCACGTCCTGGTATCCGGCTGTGCCTTGGCGGTCCAGCAGGATGGGGGTGATGCCTACAGCCCGCGCCCCTACCACATCGGCCTCGTATTTGTCACCGACGTGCGCGACCTGCCGGGGCTCCAGGCCGAGGCGCTGTAAAGCCAGCCTGAAGATCCTTCTGTCGGGCTTTTCCACACCGACTTTGGCCGAAGGGAGGATGAAAGCGAAAAACTCTGCCAGACCAAGCTCGGTCAGAAGAGCCGGAAGGGCTGGGTCCCAGTTGGAGACGACGGCCAAGGTCTTGCCCTGCTCACGCAGAATGCGCAGGGTGGGCAGCACATCGGGAAAGGGGCGGTAGCGGATAGAGTTCCGCACTCGCCGCACAAAGGGTAAAAAGTCAACATCCACGTTCGCTGTCTCTCGCAGTGCTACTCTCATGGCCTGGGCCATATCAGCCAGCAACTGGTCTTCCTCGCGGAGGGAGTAGCGGGTATAGTGCTGGCTGAAGAAGGACCTGGCGGCAGCCAGAGCCGGCAGGAGCAATGAAGGCGTCAGTTCAGGGAAAAACCGGTCGGCTACAGTCAGAGCCACTTCCCTCACCGGCGGATCGGCAGTGATGAGAGTATCGCCTGCGTCAAAGAGAACCCCTTGAAAACCGGTCAACATCTTCCATAACACCCTATTTTCCCCTCTTTGGGAGCATGTCCCCCTTGCCCACGTTGACGGGCAGGCTTATCTGTCAAGTACGGGGAGTGGTTTCTTGATGAGCTACCGCACGTTCTCAAAGGCCAGAACTTGTGCTCCCTGCACATCGGCCACATAGACCTGCCCCGTGGCCTGATCCACGGCCAAGCCAAAGTTGTAGACGAGGGCTTCGGTGGGGATGGCCGAGACCAGTTCGTGGCTCTCACCGTTGATGACCAGCAGTTCTCCCTCAGCGGCGAGGTAGAGGCGATTGGTCGCCTCGTCCACGGCCACGGCGTAGGCTGCTCTCAGAGGGTGATTGTAGTCTCCGGCCAGAGTAGCCACGCGCTCTCCCCTGCGCCCATCTACCACGCTCAGGCCGTGGCGACCGGGCGCCAGGACGTGGACGATGTAAACACGCCCCGTATCCTGGTTGACCGTCATCCCCAGGAGAGGCCCTCCGGCTACTTTGACCTTGGAGACGAGTTCGTGATTCGTGCCATCTAAAATCGAGAGGCTTCCATCGCCGGCGTTGGCCACATAGATGCGATTTGCTGCCTGGTCAATAGCCACAGCGTCAGGATAAGGTCCCACCGGCAGGCTGACTGACAACTTGTTGTTGGTGGCATCTATCACGACCAGCCTGTCGGCACCCGTGTCTGTCACATAGACCTGAGCCGTCCTCGGATTCACGGCCACGCCTCGCGGCCGCTCCAAGCCAGTGACGACGGCCACCACTCGTCCCTCAAGGCCGTCTACCACAGAGAGGTTGCCCGCGCCGGAGAGGGCAACGTAGACACGGCCTGTGGAGGGGTTGACGGCCACCCCCTGGGGGTCGGCGCCCAGGGGCACAGTTGCCACCAGTTTGCTTGCCCCCAGGTCAACGATGCTCAACCCATCTTCGGTGGTCACGTAGGCCCTTTGCGCCGGCGGATCCACGGCTATCCCTCGTGGTTCGGCGCCCACACCGACGCTGTGGGCCTGCACTGCGAGTTCGGTCGCGCGGCCGGGGACGTGGAAGGCTTCGTGAGACCTTGAACTCAGCGGTTGGATTGCGAGTTCGGTCGGAGCAAACGGTGAGAGGTTAAAATCACCGGCGGCGAGAGGTCGCCCGCTCGAAGGAGGCTCGACTTCCGACCTCGGCCCGGTGGCGGCCGTGGCCGAGAGAGGGGAAGCCAGCCTGGTCACGAGAGGCAGATACGCTCGTTGCAGCTTCTCCACCACCCTTACCCCGGCCGTGCCATCGGCCTGGGCGACGATGACCCCCTCGGCGGTGGCAGAGACATCGCTGTAGTAGGTGCCGGGTACATCTGAAGCCTGAGCCTGGAAGGTGATGACCAGAGTGCTGGGCACAATGATTGGGTCTGGCTTGGGCAGGGCTGCTACGGCGATGTATTGCTCGTGGGGTACATCTATAGTGGGATAGAGCCAGTCCATGTACCATGTATCGCTATAAGGGTCAACCAACTCGAAAGGGGTGGCTGCTACCACCTCGGGCCAGGAGAGCCAGTAGTCCCGAAAGGCTCGCACCATGTAATCGGCCCGATTGTTTTCGTCAATAGGCGGATAGCCCTCAAAGCCGAAAGTGTTCTCGCCGAGGGCGTGTCCTGTCTCGGTCAAGATGACCTGTACATCGCTCCGACCGCCGTAGCGGGCCAAGACATCCAACTCTAGCAGGTAGCTGTCTATGGCAAATTGGGCATAGGTGGCTGTCCCCTGGTGGAGGTTGTATTCGGGGGGATGGTTGTGGGGATAGCAGTGGGTAGCCCAGAGGTCAAAGGATTCGACGAAACCGGGGACAGATACCAATTGGCGGGTGAAGCTGCTGTTGCCTGGGGTCAGGCCGGCGTTAAGGACCTTGATGCGGGGGTCGCCCAGGCTGTGGATTGCGGCGGCTACGTCAACGAAAAAATGGCCGTATTCCCAGGCGCTGGGCGCCCAACTCCACTCGACGGGCAGATCCGGCTCGTTCCATACCTCGACGTAGAGGGTGTGCCCGTCACGACGGGGCAGCCCCTGCACGACCCGCTTGTAGGCCTCGGCGATAGAGGTGTAATCGCCGGGGGCATCGGCCTGGGGTTTGATCCAGTAGCCTCCTCCCCATTCCCCCTGGATGCGCACGATAGGCACAAGGTTTCGGTCGTAAGCGCCGTTGACGAACTCGACCCAGCATTGTCGTGGGCCGCCGGTCGCGTTGGTCACCGGGTATAGGAGTTGTTTGACGTGGCCTCCGGCCCCAACCAACTCGAGGGCTTTGTCCAGTTGGAAGTTGATGTATCGGTCGAGACACAGGTCCTGCACGAAGGTGTGGATACCATAAGGGTTGTCATAGGTCTGGGTGGCAGGGGGGGCAGCAAAGAGTCCCCAGGTGAGATCTCGCCCGCTGACGGTGGGGTCATCTTTGGAGATGGTTTGTCCGTTTATTTGGACGGTCGTCGAGCCGGGTATGTAGGTGAAGCCCTCCGGCAGCTTCTCGGTCACTGCTACGCCTGATAGCTCTTCCAGGCGCGAGTTGGATAAGGTTATGGTGTAGGTCACCAACTCACCTATCTCGACCAGACCGGTGCCCTGAGCAGCGATGCTCACCTCAGAAGTCGCCGTCAGCGGTTGCGCTGTCGCTTCGCCCAATGGGTGAAGGAGCAAGAAACCCAGCAAAAGGGCCTTTGCTCCTAACCAAAGTGGCCGTTTCCTCACTATGCTCTCCCATCCGAGACGCGTGGATTCTATGGGGGTTCACACAGTGGACCCAGGTCTGCTGCATATATTATAACCCGAGTCGGTCCTGAAGACAATAGGAATATTGACCCATATCGGCCCGGCAGCAACAGAGGGTTCTCCAGTCCCACACCAGGCTGGAGAGCCCTCTGTGGAGATCGTTCGCGCCACAAATTCAATCTCACCGGACGGACTCACAAGCTGCTGTAGATTTCGTCTCACTCCCCGCGTAGACGAGCCAACTCGGCCCGTAGGCGCTCCAGTTCGGCTTCGGCCTCTCGGCGGGCTTTGGCTTCCTGCTTGGCAAGAGCTTCGGCCTCTCGGCGGGCGGCCTGCGCTTCCAGCGGCGTCAATAGCTTTTCCCCTGTCTTCGGGTCATATAAGCGCAGAAACTCTCCCTCCACCCGCAGCTCCAGTCCCAACACCTGGCTGCTCAGTTGCTCGCCTTCCACCCACCGATAGATGCCCTCCTCCAGCCTGTACCCCTGCAACGGCGGTTTCAGGTATTCCTTCAGCGGGTCGAACAGAAAGTACTCCCGCACTCCCAACATCTCATAAGTCCCCTTCTTCGGCCCCAGGTCCTTCCACATGGTAGCGCGTGAGGTCAATTCAAAGACCACGTCGGGGCCTTTGCCCTCCTCCCAGAGCTTGTATACCCGACGGTTCCCGCCGGGCACGCCAAAGACAACGAACACGTCTGGGGCCACGGACTGCTCCGGGTCTCCTTCGGCGTAGTAAAGCAACAGGTTGCCGGCCACGTAGACTTGGGGGTCATCGCGGAAGTAATCGGTCAGAGCCTCGATGAGGTAGACCATCTGCTTGCGATGGACGTCGGTTTCGGCCATGGGTTCACCATCCGATTCAGGGTAATAGACGGCCGGGCGCACGGCAGTTGCTGGCCGCTTCTCATATTTGACCTCTTCCACCGCCGGTGGGACAGGTAGCGGCGCTTCTATGGGTGTCATCCTCATTACCTCTCTCGACGCTTGGCCTCATCTACGGGCACGCAGGGCGCAGACGGGGTATCAGCCTTTCGTTGACCGGTCTGCCATCTCTCGCACAAGGTCGAAATTGTCCGCAATTTCGGCCATCAACTCTGCGTGCTCCTGCTCTATCATATCGAGGAACTTGTCCAGGTAACTGCTCTGAACCACATCAATGGGGAAAGTCTCGAATCCGAGCGCCCCCATGTCTTTGCGGCTTTGGTGGTCGGCCAGGTGTTGCAAATAGCCGACGCTTTTGAGACTGGGCTCGTCGTTCACGATGGTACATTCGTAGAGATGTCCGTCAAAGACTATCACCGGATAGCAAAGCCAGATCACAGCCCATATAGGGGGGCCTCCCTGGGGTGGGCGTTTGAGGTGAGAATCGCTTTCGGTGCGGAACACTGTGGCTTTGATCACCGCATCTATGGCCTGGTGGATCGGTGTGTTGGTCTGATCTCTGAAAGCTACGCGGTGAGACCTGCTCTTCCGACGCACGGTGAAATAATGGTGTTTGATGCTTTTTTCCCTGGTCTCGAGGAACGAGTAGCGATACAGGCCGGCGATGCTGGGGTAGCGCCTGTGCTCGAATTTCACCCGGGGTTCTGGCTCGTCGGAGAAGAAAAAGACCCAGGGCTTGCCGTCGTCTTTCTTGCACTCTATGATCAGGTTGTAGTGGAGGAGCACGAAATCGCCGGAGCCGTCAGCGGCAAAGACCTGTCCGCCTCGCGTACCGATCACGTCCACCTCGCGGGCGCTGCCTGTGTCCCAATCCATGTAATAGACGCTGTTCTGTACGCGCCACCCTCGGCTTCGCAGGAGTCTTGAGGTTTCCAATTCCAGCGAGAACCCAGATTCCAGGATGTCTTTCTTGATGGCCTCAATTTCATTATCGTTTAGCATTGTTTTTACCTCCCCGCTCCAAGGTGGTAACCCAACCGCGCTGAACCTCGTTCAGTCCAAGACGGTCATGCGATTGGCTTCGGCGTGAGGCCCCCGGCTGAGGTCGGTCGAACGCTCAGCCGAACAGCCTGCTATCCGTCAAAAAGTCACCCACTCTCTGAGAGAGCGTCTGAAAATTCAGGGGGCGGCGCTCGTAGTAACGACTTCAGTCGTTTTTAGCCGCAGAACACCGGTCATTAGCGACTCAAGTCGCCACTACGAGCATTTTTCAGACACGCTCTGAGAGAGCTCTAATATTGTACAATTATTGTCCTCAAAAGTCCAATTTTCTAGCGACCGGCCGCCTGGAGCAGTCGGCTGCTGAGCAGTTCGCCCACTACTGCCCAATCTTCCGTCGGCAGATAGTGGCTGGCCGCTCCGTCAAAGAGGATGTTGACCCAGGCGGGGAATTCTTCGTCGGCTAGGTCGAGCACGACGGCCACCCACTGGCGAGGGAAGATGCGGAAGAGGAAAGAGGCGCTTCCAAAGGTCAATCGTTCCCCACCCAAAGCTTCTGCCGCTTTGATAAAGCCCTCGGCATCGTGGCCGAAGGCTCGCGCCAGGGGCCGGCTGGCGTGCTGCTGGAAAGCAGGATAGAAGCCGCGCCCCCCCGGTAGTTCTCGAAAAGAGATCCACTTATCGGCCGGAGGGGTGCCATCGGCGTTGATGAGGTAATGCAAGATCAAGATTTGGACGAAGATGGAAGGCTCCTGGCCCGACTTTTGGCGCACTGAAGCTTCGGGGTAGTCAATTGTGTGCTCTTCTCCCCAGAACTTTAGTCTGAAACGGCCACCGGTGGCCGTCAACTTCTCGTAAGTCGCACCGCTGAGAGCGGCGGCCATCATCGGATCGCGGCCTTGCAAGTCTTGCTTGGCCTTCTCCAAAGCCGGCCCGTAGGTTTTCTCCGCCGTTTTGGACTCCATTTCATCCATGTGGCCCATCCACGCTCTCTCCCTTCAGCAAATCTCTCATCTCCTTGGGAATCACCCTGACGCGCCCCTCACGGTCTGTGCAAATGTGCCTGGTGTGCCCGGTGGCCAGAACCTGCCCTGTTTCCTGCAACACCGCTTCGTAGGCCAGGGTCAGGCTGCGGCTGCGCAGGTCCTCCACCCACGTCCTGATGGTGACCAAGTCACCATATCGCGCCGGGGCTATGAAGCGGGCGTCCACCTCCGCCACGGGCAGATAGAAGCCTTGGGCTTCAAAGTGGGCGTAGTCGCTACCTTTCTGACGCATGTACTCACCGCGCCCCACCTCGAACCAGATGAGGTAATTGGTGTGATAGACCACGCCCATGGCGTCTGTCTCGGCGTAACGGACACGGATGGTGGTCTCGACGACTTCTCTGTCCTTGGACATAGCGCCTACCTCAACCATACGTCAGCCATCATCCCGGCGAAGAGGACGAAGAGGTAAGGGCTGGAGAGTTTGAACATGAGCCAGGCATTCCGCCGGGAGGGCCTGAAAAATAGATACATGTTGCCCACACTGAGTAGCAAGCCAAAAGCAAGAGCCACGCCCAGATAAAGCCGGCCGAATCCTCCCACGAAGTATAGGCCGATAGAAGCCAGGTACATCAAGAGGACAGTAGCGGCGATGCATCTCAAGGTCCGTCTCAGGTCAAAGACGGCGGGCAACATGGGCACCTTGACCTTCTTGTAATCGTCGCTGTAGAAGATGGCCAGGTTCCAGATGTGGTTTGGTATCCAGAGGACGACCAGGGTAGCAATGAGCAGAGCGGTGAAGCTGATTTCGTTGCTCACCGCGGCCCAGCCAAACAGGGCCGGCAGGCCACCGCTGAATCCTCCCCAGATGATGTTGAGCGGGCTGCGCCTCTTGGTCAACAAGCTGTAGACCACAACGTTGTCTAAAAGGCCCAGAGCGATACATATAAAGGATAGGAGGTTAATCGTCCAGGCCAGGACAAGGGAGAGCAAAGTCAGCAACAGCCCCCAGTAGAGAGCCTTCTGCGGCGGGTAGATTCTTTTGGCCGGTATGGGGCGTTTGCGGGTCCTCTCCATCAGGGCGTCAATGTCTCTGTCAATGTAGCAGGTCAGAGTATTGGCCCCGGCACAGCCCAGAGTGATGGCGACAATAGCTACCAGAAAGAGGCGCAGGGGAATGGGTTGCCCCCCAGCAGCGACGACCATAGGAGCCAGAGCGGTGAAGACGAGGAGCAGCACCGAGGGAGGCTTGGTGACGGCCACATAGTCTGCCAGGGTGTACAACCGGCGCCGCGCCGGCCCGGCTTTTCTCCTTCTGTCTGTCTCGATAACATCCAC
>JAOZOT010000054.1:0-11619 GCA_029933115.1 Anaerolineae bacterium
CCAACTGCTGGACGGTAGCCTCCAGCCGGCTCAGCCGCTCCTCGGTGCGGACCTGGGCCTCGACCAGCCGGTCGTAGTCCTGGCGGGTGACAAGAACTTCCTTCATCCGCTCGTCTACCAATGCCGTCACCGCTCGATACATTTCTGCAGTCATCCCGTAATATTGATCCATGCGCGTCACCCTTTTGATATACATAAGACAGATACTTCCATCATCTATAATTATACCCTACCAACCCATTTTTAGCAAATAGGCCAACCTCAGTTCGGCCTGGATTAAACGAGCCCCGTGAGAAACGTTTTCCCCACGGGGCTCGCTGGCTGCACAGCACTAATGGCCCACGCCAAAATAGGATCAAGTCGGGGCGAGAGGATTTGAACCTCCGACCTCACGGACCCGAACCGTGCGCGCTAACCGGTCTGCGCTACGCCCCGGCTACCTGTATTATAGCCTACTTTTGCTACATTTACAAATTTCGGTAGCCCTGCATTTCGCGCTTCGTGTCGTGCTTTTCGTGTTGTGCTTTTCGTGATTCGCGGTTGCGATGGGAGGCGTTTGGTGATATAATGACGTGTGCAGAATCCAGTCAAAAAGCCAGAGGGGATGCTATGTCGTTCTACTGGGTGGGCCCCTGGAAAGATCCATACTTCATTCTGCCCGTCCGCACTGAGGGCTACCTCTTTGCAATTTTGTACATTATAATTCTAGTCTTTGTCTTTTACCATTGGCGGGGCGATTTCCGTCGCCTGGGAGGCAAAGGCTGCCTTCTGCTTTTGGGGCTGATTCTGGCAACGGTCCTGCTGAGCAACGCCTTCAAGCTGCATCCTGCCACCGATGAAGCTGTTTTGGTGCCAACCCGACCCGATTTGCCTCTCCTTGGCGGTCTATCCACCTTGTTGGCGGCCAGCCTGTTGGGAGCAGGGCCGGCCACCCTCGTTGCTCTCGTCGGTGGCGCGGTCAGGGGACTGTTTGAAAGCCATCTCATTCTACGGCCTTTTGAGATAGCCATCTTTGGTCTTCTGGTTGGCTTTCTGATACGGCAAAGCTACGCCGGGCGCCTTTTCTCCATCCTCCGGCAGCCCATCATTGCCAGCCTCCTGGCTGCACTGCTGGCCTGGACAGTCTTTTTCTGGTCCTTCTACGTCTACGCCGCAGGGCCAGCCATGTACGTCTACATTAGCTCCTTTGCCGCTGCTATAGGCTATCTGCCTTTCCTGCTGCTGGAGGGCCTTATCGCCGGCCTCATCGTGCAAGCATTGCTGCTCCCCTTCCCCAGGCTGAAACCAGTCATTGAGGCCCAGCAAACTCCCCCCTATGGCTACAGTCTCAACCGCCGTCTTCTCTTCTTCGTTGTCCCTCTGATCCTGGCTTTTATCCTGGCTCTATTCTACGTCGTCAACGTGAAGGCCATCCAGGTAGCCACCGGGCAGACCATAGCCCAAATGGCCAGAGACGCCCAGAATATGGCCGAAGAGCGCATCCCCATCTTCCTGCTTTATGGCCAAGCCACACTGCAAGGGCTTGCCCGCAACGAGGACCTGCAAAGCGAGAGCTACGAGGTCCGTCAAGACCGCCTGGAGAAAGATGGCCGCTCCAGCGCCTTTTTCCGCCAGCTTTTTCTGCTGGACAACAACCTGGTTCTGCTCAACATCTATCCCGAATCACCCCCAGAGGGACTTGCTCTCTCCAGCGAAGAAGTAGCCAGCATCATCAAGATTATCGGGGGGGAGGCAACGTCGCAAAGGACCTCGGCCTACCGTCTGCCTACCGGTGAACTGGTCATCTCTTTCATCGAGCGCCTAGAGGATGAAGCCACCGGCGAGCTTCGTGGCATCCTGGTGGGGCGGGCTGACCTGGGAGAAAGCAACCCCACAATGCGCGGTATCCTGGCCGGTTTGCAACCGGCCACAGGAGAGGGCCTCGGTTTCGTGGTTGATGAGCGGGGCTACATCATCGCTCACCCCGACCCCAGCCTCCTCCTCTCGTCATGGACGGCAGAAGGCTCCAGGCTGCCTTCTTCCGACTCCCTCCCCGGAGAAGCCTATCAGCACACCGATGAAAACGGTCGGACTCATTTAATCTACCACACCCGCGTACTCGGCCAGCCCTGGTCAGTGGTGATTATGGTCCCTTATGAGGTAGTCATGGACCTGGCGGTGAATATATCAGTTCCCCTCTTGATTCTCCTGGCCCTGATGACCCTGGCGGTCACCACCCTGATTCTGCTGATCATCTCTCATTTGACACGGCCCCTTCAGATGCTGGCCGAGGCCTCCGGACACATCGCCCGGGGGGATTTGACGGCCCAGGTGAAGGTGAGCGGCGAGGACGAGGTGGGCCGGCTCGGCGCTGCCTTTGAGCAAATGCGCGTCAAGCTGAAAGAAAGCTTTGAGGCCATTGAGCGTGAGAGAGGGCGGTTGAAAGCCATTCTGGACAGCACTACCGATGCCATCCTGGTGACCGACAGCCAGGGCCGCCTGATACTGGCCAATCCCGCCGCAGAACACGCTTTCGGCATCAAAGCGGCCGAGGTGGTGACGCGCCCCTTGCGGCAGGCCATCGCCAACGAGTCTCTGGCACAGCTTTTCACCCGGCCGGCAGGAGATCAAAAGGCCGTCGTAGAAGAAATCCCCTTGCCCGACGGACGAACCCTTTACGCCAGTGCTGCAACCATAACCGACGGCGACGGGCGGACTATTGGCCGCGTGGCGGTCATGCGCGACATCACCGCCTTGAAAGAATTGGACGCCATGAAGGACGAGTTCGTGGCGACCGTCTCCCATGACCTGCGCTCGCCACTGACTTTTATGCGCGGCTATGTGACCATGATTCCGACCGCGGGTGAACTCAACGAGAAACAACAAGAGTTCGTCGCCAGAATCTTAAGAGGCATTGATCAGATGTCTGAGCTCATTGATGACCTTTTGAGCATTGGTCGGATCGAGGCTGGCGTGGGTATTGAGATGGCTCCCTGTGAAGTGGGCCATCTAGTGAGGATGGTTGTGGCTGAGCTGAGCGGGCGAGCCGAAGCCAAGAACCTGAAGCTTCAATTGGAACTGCCCCCGGACCTGCCGCCGATTATCGGCGACGAGACCCTTATCAAGCGAGCTGTGGCCAACCTGGTGGATAACGCCATCAAGTATACCCCAGAAGGTTCAGTCACCGTGAGAGTCAGGGAAAAGGACAGCTACCTGGTGGTGAGTGTCAGTGATACGGGCATCGGCATTGCACCGGCCGACCAGATACGGCTTTTCGAAAAGTTCTATCGCGTAAAGCGCCGTGATACTATCAGGATCAAAGGGACAGGGCTTGGTTTGGCTATTGTCAAATCCATCGCCGAGAAGCATAATGGCAAAGCCTGGGTGGAAAGCAAATTGGGAGAGGGAAGCACCTTCCACCTGGCTTTGCCCAAAGAGCAACCGGGCTCGCACAAGCCCGAACGGTCGTGAGTATGAGTTTGCAAATTGGCATCGTCGGCCTGCCCAACGTGGGCAAATCTACTGTCTTCAACGCCCTCACCAAAGCGGGAGCGGCCGTGGCCGGCTACCCTTTCACCACCATTGACCCCAACGTGGGAGTGGCTGAAGTGGATGACCGGCGGCTCAGAGACCTCGCTGCCCTGGTCGGTCCAGAGCGCGTCGTGCCCACCACGATCCAATTTGTGGACATCGCCGGTCTGGTGAAAGGGGCCAGCCGTGGCGAGGGCCTGGGCAATCAGTTCCTGGGCTACATCCGCAATGTGGACGCCATTGCTATGGTGGTGCGTTGCTTCCGCGATCCAGACGTGGCTCACGTCTCGGCCGCATTGGATCCCCAGGCCGATATCGAAACCATTGATCTGGAGTTGATCCTGGCCGATCTGGCCACCGTCGAGCGGCGCATAGAGAAAGTGAAATCTATGGCCAAGGCACGCCCCAAGGACTATGAGGCTCAGTTGGCGTGGCTTACAGGGCTGCGCCAGCACCTGGACAGCGGCGCCAGAGCCGACAGCTACAATCAGGCAGATTCGAGATTTGAGATTCGAGGATCGGGAAACGAACTCAATCTACTCACCGCCAAGCCGAGGCTCTACGTGGCCAATGTGGGGGAAGAGGATCTACCCGATGGAGGGGAGTTGGCCGCTCAGGTGGCAGAGACCGCCGCTGCCGAGGGGACAGAAGTAGTGGTCCTCTGCGCTCTGCTGGAAACAGAGTTGGCTGAATGGCCCCCAGATGAGGCAGCAGCTTATCGCGCTGAGGTGGGACTGAGAGAATCCGGCCTCCAGACCTTGGTCAAGGCAGGGTACCGTCTGCTCAATCTAATTACTTTCTTCACCATCACCGGGGGTAAAGAGGTCCGAGCCTGGACGCTACGGCAAGGGAGTCGAGCTTTGGAAGCGGCCGGCAAAGTGCACACCGATATGCAGCGGGGGTTCATTCGGGCCGAAGTCGTCTCCTGTGAGGACCTGATAGCGGCCGGCTCTCTGGCCGCGGCCAGAGAGAAAGGGCTGCTGCGCCTAGAGGGACGGGATTACGTGGTACAGGACGGCGACGTAATCCACTTTCGGTTTTCCCCGCCCTGACAGTACGCCCGCAGCGACGGCTTCCGTCAGCAGATTGCAATTCCGCCGCCGGCCGCCGGAATTTCACCAGAGGTACGTCGCACCTCACCTCGACCGGAAAAGCCCCGCAAAGTTTACCCCGGACCCTCCGACTCGGCTCTGTATTTGCGGATGATAACGGCTACGTTCTGACCGCCAAAGCCAAAGCCGTTGATCATCGTCGCATTGACCTCCTGCTTTCGGGCCACGTTGGGCACATAGTCTAGATCACACTCTGGATCCGGCGTCTCGTAGTTGATGGTAGGGGGGATAACACCATCACGGATGGCGAGCACCGCCGCCAGGGCAGAGATAGCGCCGGCTGCCCCCAGAGTGTGACCGACCATGGATTTGGTGGCACTGACGGCCAGCCGATAGGCGTGGTCGCCAAAGACCGTCTTGATCGCTCTGGTCTCCACGGCGTCGTTCAGAGGCGTTCCTGTGCCGTGGGCAAAGATACAATCAATCTCCTCAGGAGTCATCCCGGCGTCTTCCAGGGCCAGCCTCATGGCTCGGGCTGCTCCATCGCCACTGGGGTCAGGGGCAGTAAGGTGGTAAGCATCACCGGTGACAGCCCCGCCAGCTACCTCGCCGTAGATGTGCGCCCCTCGCTGCCGGGCGTGCTCCTCCGTCTCCACCACCATGACGGCCGCCCCCTCGCCGTAGACAAAGCCATCGCGATTTTTATCAAACGGACGACAAGCGCGCTGAGGGTCGTCATTCCGGGAGGAGAGAGGGCCCATACGACCCAGAGAGGCGAGGGTCAAGGGAACAGTGCACGACTCTGTCCCTCCGGTGATGACCACTTTGGCCTCTCCCAAACGCAGCAGGCGCAGGGCCTCTACAAAGGCATAGTTACCGCTGGCGCAGGCCATCGTGGAGGTGATGATCGGGCCCTTGGCTCCGCTGACCAGAGACACCAGACAGGAGACAGCATTGGGCATGACGCTGGGGAGGAAGAAAGGACTGATGCTGCGCGGCCCCTTTTCTATCAACCTCCTGGTTCCTTCCTCCATTTCACCGATGCCCCCGCCGCCGGTGTTCATCACCACACCTACCGTAGTATCGTTGCTTTCATCAATCGTCAAATCAGCGTCGGCCAGAGCCATCTGTGAAGCAGCTATAGCAAACTGGGTAGCCCGACAGGTGCGTTTGACCATCTTAAAATCCATGTAGGTCTTGGGGTTGAAACCCTTGACCTCGCAGGCGATGCGCACCGCAAAACCGGTGGTATCGAACGTGGTGACGGGCCCTGCTCCTGAGACACCGGCCCTCAAATTGGCCCAGAACTCTTCCACCGTGAGGCCGATAGGAGTTATAGCCCCCAGACCGGTGATGACTGCGCGTTGCATAATGTACTCCTCCTTCGCTAGCGAATCTTGGCCAGTTCTTCTTCCATAGTTTCGATGAGGTGGCTTTCCACGACCAGCTTTGCTCGGCCGATGGCTTTCTCGACCCCTGAGGCCCGAGAACGCCCATGTCCCACAATCATCGCCCCTTTCACGCCCAGAAGCGGCGCCCCGCCGATCCTCCTTTCGAGCTCCATCATCTCTTGCAGTTCATCGGTCAGGCGTTGTATTTCTGCTGGGGACAGCAGGCCCGCCAGCCTTTCCTCCAACCAGCGGGCCAGAGCCAGGCCCAGCCCCTCACCAAACTTGAGGATAATGTTTCCCACAAAGCCGTCGCAAACGACCACGTTGGCCCGGCCGCTCAAAAGGTCCCAGCCTTCCACATTGCCGATGAAATTCAGGCCGCTTTTTTTGAGCAATTGATAGGCTTCCCGGCTTTGGCGGTTGCCCTTGCCCTCTTCGCTGCCGTTGGCGAGGAGAGCCACTGTAGGGTTGTCGAGGCCCAACAGACAACGGGCATAGGCGACACCCAGAGCGGCGAATTGCACAAACTGGTGAGGTTTGCAATCCACGTTGGGGCCCAAGTCAAGAGCCACCGTCTGAGAAGCCAAGGCAAAGGGGACACCTCCACCCACAGGTCGGTCAATGCCCGCCATACTGCCCAGAATCCAGTGGGCGGCGATCATGGCCGCTCCGGTGTGGCCCATACTCACCGCCGCCTCAGCCCGACCCTCTTTGACCAACTGAACGGCCACAGCTACCGAGGCCCGAGGCCTCTTCCGCAGGGCAGCGGCCGGATGCTCCCCATCGGCGATGAACTGATCGGTGTGATGGATGTGCAGGGGCAAGTCAGTTGTGTCGTGAATGGCCAATTCCTCCCGCACCCGCTCTTCTGGCCCCACCAGGATGATCTCCACTCCTCCATCATTGCGGGCAGCCTGCACTGCTCCTCTGACCACCTCTGCCGGGGCATAGTCCCCGCCCATGGCGTCCACGGCCACTCGTATCCGCTGATGCTCACATGTATCCATCTTCCCTCCCTCAACAGCACGCCTCTTATTTATAACCCCATTCCTCCTATCAAGATGCGCTTTGCTTTCCGGGATAATCAAAAAGCCACCATAGAGGGAGGGTCTTTCCCTGGGGATATGGTGGCTTTTTTGGAGGGTGTGAGTTGACGACTTATGAGCCTTGGGACACCATTTGGGGTACGGCGACGAGTCCCAGAACACCGGGACCGGTGTGGGTGCCAAGCACAGGCCCAACCTCGGCGAAATAGCACTCGGTACAGTTGAAACGAGCGCGGACTTTTTGCTCCAGTTCTCTGGCCTCATCGGGCACTTCGGCGTGGAGCACGGCTGCCCGCACAGGCGTGCCCGGCCTCACTCGTTCCTCAACGGCTTCCATGAGCCGTGCCAGGGCTTTGCGTTTACTTCGCACCTTGTCCAAAGGCTCGACGCGGCCACCCTTCAGGCATAGGATGGGCTTGACCTTCAGCAGGGTGCCCACCAGAGCGGCCGCCCCACCAATGCGCCCTCCCTTCTGTAGATATTCCAGAGTGTCCACGACAAAGACCACATTCATCGCCGGTATCATCTTCTCCACAATGGCCACAATCTCAGCGGCGGTTCTGCCTTCTGCTGCTGCTTGGGCGGCCGTCAGAGCCATCAGCCCCAGGCCCATAGCCGTCGAGGCAGAGTCAATGATGGTGATCCGGGCTTCAGGCAGCATCTCTTTGGCCGCCTGGGCAGAGCTGATGGTGCCGCTCAGTTTACCGGAAATGTGGACAGAGATGATTTCGTGGCCATCTTGGCTCAACTCGGAATAAAGGTCGAAGAACTCCCCGGCCGATGGCTGTGAGGTAGTGGGGAGAGTCTTGGCCTCGGCCAGCATCCGGTAGAACTCGTGGTTGCTGAGGTCCACTCCCTCTCGATATACCTTACCGTCAAAGAGAACCTTGAGAGGTATGACGCGGATGTCGTGCTGTTGAACCAGGTCAGCGGGCAACTGGGCGGTTGAGTCGGTTACAATTTTGATCATGGCTTTCCTTCCCTTTCAAACGATATTCCAAAAAAACCAAATAATAGGCCAAAATAAACCTGACAGATCGTTGTGGCAGCACTGCATCTGTCAGGTCTGGGAGACAAAGACGAGCAACGCTTCCTGAAGAAACTCAGATAGGCTACTCTTGGCCTCTTCGCTCAGGTTGAGCAGATAGGCGTGATAGCGTTTCGTGTATGAAAGCAATTTGTCTCTCAGAGAAGCGTCGGCCTTTTCTGTAAGGGTAGAGCCCAGGCTTAAGCCGGCCAGAGCTCCCAGGCTAGCTTCTCCGGTCGAGCCCAGGGATGATAACGTCCTGAAGGGGTTCAGGCCACCGGCCTTTTCTTTCACCCGGTTCAGGTTCAGGAGGAGAGCGGTGATCATCTCTGCACAGTAAATCAGAGGAGACTTGCGTTCAGGCATCTTGGCCAGGAGCTCGTTCAGCCATTCCCGGTAGTTGGCGCTTTTGGTCTCCCGCAATCTCTGCAATATCCGCTCCTTGACCTGCCGCCATTCCCCGTTGATGCTTATGTCGCCTGTGAGCTGAGAGGGTAGATTGGCTGCCTGTTTAGTCGGGTAAAAGACGATCATAGACCGGCCTGGCCCGGCGTGACCTGTGGCCAAGACATAATCTGAGCGGGCCATACCCTTCTTTTCCAGGAGCTTTAACATGTCGTAAGCCGAGAATTTGTTGACGCCCAACTTTTCGGCCACAAGGGAATAGTGCACCGGTCTCTGGTGCTCACGATACAGGTCAAGCAACTTGTCCAAGAAGGCTCGCTGTCTAGGTGTTAGCTTCATCGTGTCCGACCTCCTTGTTACTGTTGTTGACCTTCCCAAGAGCTTCCATTGCCGCTTTCGGGAAGGCTTCCCATCTAAACCAAAGGGCTATCTCTATTTTATAACGTATAGCTGGTTTTGTCAATAGGGAGAATATGTGGTAAACTATGACACGCCCCTTCTTTACCACCAAGACACAAAGCAAACCAAAGGGAAAGGGTTTTTAACTTCGTGCTTTTGCGTCTTGATGATGGAAGAGCCGCCTTTTTGAACGTCAGGCAGAGTTACCCTGATTCATCTGTCAGGATTCAGCTTATGAAGATGTCTAGAGATATGAGGGAAGGAAGGTGACTCGATGGTGAACTTGAAAGATAGCAGAGTGGTTATCACCGGCATGGGGGCTATAACCCCGGTGGGCCTTAATGTGGCTGATTTCTGGCAGGGGCTCACGGCCGGTCGGTCAGGGGTCGGCCCCATTACTCAGTTTGATGCCAGCCAGCATCCTACCCAAATAGCAGCCAGCGTGGATGGCTTTGATCCTACCGAGTATGTGGATAGACGTGTGGCCAGACGGATGGCCCGTTTCACTCAGTTTGCCCTGGCTGCTACGCACCAGGCCCTGCAGGATGCCGAATTGGACCTGACCAGAGAAGATCAAACTCGGGTTGGCGTGGAGATTGGCAGTGCTGTGGGAGGCATAGGGGTGATCGAAGAGCAGAGCTTGAGGCTGCGAGACGGAGGACCCAGGCGGATCAATCCCATCTATGTGCCTTCGGTCATCATCAACATAGCCTCATGTCACATTGCTGTCCTCCTGGGGATCAAAGGTCCGGCCAGTGCGCCCGTGGCAGCCTGTGCCACAGGGGTGGTAGCTATCGGCGAAGCCACCAGACGCCTCCAGCGCGGTGACGTGGACGTGATGATCGCCGGCGGCGCAGAGTCGGCCATGACGCCCTTGGCCGTAGTTGCTTTCAGCCGCCTGGGAGCCCTCTCGACCCGCAACGATGAACCGGAGAAGGCCTGCCGTCCTTTCGACGCCGACCGAGACGGCACGGTGATGGGCGAAGGGGCAGCCATCATAGTCTTGGAGACTCTGGAGCACGCCCTGCGTCGGGGTGCCCCCATCCAGGCCGAGGTCGTTGGCTATGGCTTTACCGAGGACGCTTATCACATCGCTGCTCCAGAGCCGCGTGGCGACGGCGCGGCACGCGCCATGAGCCTGGCCCTGGCCGATGCCGGCCTATCCCCAGAGGAAATAGGCTACATCTGTGCTCACGGAACAGGCACGGTGTTGAACGACCCCTCAGAAACCGCCGCCATCAAGACCGCCTTCGGCGAGGCGGCCTACCGGGTGCCTATCAGTGCCAACAAATCTATGATCGGTCATCTGTTTGGAGCAGCCGGGTCTATCTCGGTGATCACGGCGGTCAAAGTCATCCAGGAAGGCATCATCCCCCCCACCATCAACCTGGATAATCCCGACCCCGAGTGCGACCTGGATTACGTGCCTAACGTGGCTCGCCAAGCCACAGTGGATGCAGCCATCGCCAACGCCTTTGGCTTCGGTGGGCAGAATGCCACCCTGGCCGTCAAGAAGTTTGAATCGTGATGACTCGCGGTTGGAAATCCCGCAAGCTTCCAGGCACAATCCAAAATCGAATTTGAGGAGCATGATATGGATGAAATGGGTTGGACCACAGTCGAAAGCGTCCTCAAACCAGGGCGCTACTTTTTGCAGGGCGACGAGGCCATCGCCGAAGGAGCCATTGCCGCCGGCTGCAATTACTACGGCGGCTATCCCATCACCCCCTCCAGCGAGGTTATGGAGCGCATCTGCACTCGCTTTGCCGAGTTGGGCGAAGGGCGGGTCTTTATCCAGATGGAAGACGAACTCGCCTCCATCGCCTCGTGCATTGGCGCTTCGTGGGCGGGGGCCAAAGCCATGACTGCCACTTCCGGTCCAGGCCTGAGCCTGATGCTGGAGAACATCGGCTACGCCATCATGACTGAGACGCCGGTAGTGGTGGTGGATGTGCAACGAGCTGGCCCTTCCACGGGACAGGCTACCCGCCCAGCCCAGGGCGACGTGATGCAGGCCCGCTGGGGAACTCATGGCGATTATCAAACCATCGCTCTCTCGCCCTGGTCGGTGGAAGAGGCATACACCGAGACCATCCGCGCCTTCAATCTAGCCGAGCGTTTCCGCCTGCCGGTCATCCTCCTGACAGAAGAGGCCGTGGGGCACTTGCGAGAGAACGTTGATGTACCAGCCCAAACACGGATCTACAACCGCCTCCGCCCTACGGATAGGGAGCCTCCCTTCGGCCAGGCCGAGGTGCCGCCCATGCCTGCTTTCGGCCAGGGCCACAAGTTGTTGGTCACCGGCTCTACCCACGACGAGTGGGGCTACCGGCGCACCAGCAGTGCCCAGGCCCAGGAGACACTGGTGGCCCGCCTGAGCGCAAAGGTCACCAACCATTTGGATGAAATCATCGAGGTGGAGAAGTACTTCTGCGACGAGGATGAGCTGGATATTCTGGTAATCGCTTTCGGCTTCACGGCCCGCAGCGCCTGGCGGGCGGTCAAAACGGCCCACCAAGAGGGGATACAAGCTGGGCTCTTGCGCCTTAAGACGGTGTGGCCCTTCCCGGAAGAGAGTGTGCGTGAACTGGCCCTGCGCAGCCGGGCGGTGCTGGTGCCAGAGATGAATCGCGGCCAAGTCCTGCGTGAGGTGCAGCGTGTGGCTCCCCAGGCCCAAGGCTATAACAAAACCGACGGTGAGGTCATAGTACCCACAGAGATATGGCAAGCCATGCAAGAGGTGATACGCTCATGAAATCCGACTACCGAAACCCAATACCACCCAACCA
>JAOZOT010000054.1:11719-13730 GCA_029933115.1 Anaerolineae bacterium
CCATCCAACCACCCAACCACCCAACCATCCAACCACCCAACCACCCAACCATCCAGCCACCCAATCACCTCCCTCATTCGCCCCGAGGTTTTTCCCACACCTTTCTGCCCCGGCTGCGGGCATGGCATCCTGTTGGGAGCTATTCTGCGAGCCATCGCCGACCTGGGGTGGGACATGGATGAGATGCTTTTCGTCTCAGGCATAGGCTGCGCGGCCTGGATTCCCAGCCCTCACTTCGCGGCCGACACCCTGCACGTCACCCATGGCCGCTCCATTGCCTTCGCCACCGGAGCCAAGCTCTTCAACCCGGCCCTCAAGGTAGTAGTCATCGGCGGAGACGGGGACCTGGCCTCCATCGGGGGCAATCATCTCATCCACGCTGCGCGGCGCAACATCGGCCTGACAGTTATCTGCGCCAACAACCGCATCTACGGCATGACCGGCGGTCAGGTGACACCTACCACCCCACTGGGCATTCGCACGGCCACCACCCCCCAGGGCAACACTGAACCATCCTTCGACCTCTGCCGTCTGGTGGCCGCAGCCGGAGCGACTTATGTGGCCCGTTATTCCACCTACCACATTCGCCCCCTGATTCGCTCCCTCAAAAAGGCGCTGACCCATGAGGGCTTTGCCTTCGTCGAGGTTCTCTCCCCCTGCCCAACTCAATATGGCCGGCGCAACAAGCTACCGCAGCCGGGAGAGATGCTACGGCTGATGAAAGAGGAGTGTGTCAGCTTGCAGCGAGCTGAGAGGATGAGTGCGGAGGAACTTGAGGGGAAAACGCTCATCGGGGAGTTTGTCTGAGCTCTCGATAGAGCAGCCAGGTAGCAACCAGGGCTCCCAGGCCCAACCCGCCCACAGGTATGTAGGGGAAAGGAGGACGGGAAGCCAGGGCCACTTTAAAGGCGTCCACGCTGCAACGGTAGCCCGCCGAGGAAGGATTGCTCTCCTCGCTGACGGTCAATCGGAGCACGTGCTGGCCGTTGCCTGCGCCGCTCACCAGAGGCACGCGGGCTTGCCATTGAGTCGTGGGATGATAGAGGTCAACGTAGGAGCGCCCTTTTTCGTCCAGAGGTAAACCGGCCACGTCCCGGCCGTCCAGAGTGACCAACAACCGCCCAGCCTGGCTATCCCGCAGGGTGAGCAAGCTCACCTCATCGCCTTTGAAGGTAAAGGACAGACTGGCTCCAGGGGTCTCACTGACCAGGTGAGCCTCTCCACCGGCCTGGGGCTCGATGACAGCTTGCCAGCCAGAGTCGGCCACCACGGCCGGATTAGTCTCTTCGTAGTGACCTGCCCCGGCTACTGTCAGGGCTGCTGCAGCGTCTTTGACGGCGTAATACACGCGCCGTGGTGTAAAATCAACGTCCACCATGCGGAAATAGTATTCGGGCATGTCGGGCGAGAAATGGCCCACCTGCCTGAAGTACCAGATGTTGAAGACCCCTGCCCAGGGCCAGTTGGTTCTGGCCATTTCAATGCCGCGCAGAGTATACTCAGCCTGCTGCTCCTCATCCACTCGCTTCCAGGGGAGTTTTTCTTCGGGGAAATTCACCGGGTCATCCGGGGCCGCATTCCAGCCATACTCGTTAAACCAAATGGGCTTATCAGCGTCACCGTACTTCTCCATGATCTCCCGCTGCAAGAGGACCCGGGAAAAGTTCAGCACGCCGGGATCGGGCGGGTCATCGGGAGGGTATTCGAAGCCGAAGGCATTGGTCGAAAGGATGTCAAAATAGTCTTTGGCCCCGGCCTGGTACATCTCTTCCAGAAAGATGAGATCATTCAGATTGCGCCGGATAGGGAAATCCTCCAAGGTGACGGCCAGGGGCGCGCTGAGGACGTAAACGTTGGGGTCGGCCTCCTTCGCCCGGCGGTAGGCGATTTTCAACAACTCCACGTACTGAGCCGGGTTGACCTCTTGATCGCCCCATTCGGGGAAGATGTTGGGCTCATTCCAGATTTGGATGTAACGGACCCGGCCCTGATAGTGCTTGACGAACTCGTA
>JAOZOT010000416.1 GCA_029933115.1 Anaerolineae bacterium
TGCTGCTCAATGGCCCGCACTGCCTCTGCCAACGCTTCCTGTACAGGCTCTCGCAACTGCATCAGCCCCAATAGAGGATAGAGGCCCGGCAGATTGGCTTGCAACAGCGCTTCGGCTTCCTGCTCCCACAGCCGCACCACCCCGTATTCGAAAAGGTGGCGGCGGCCGGTGGCCGGGCAGAGCATCTCGTATCGGCCCTGATCCCCCGCCTCAGCCTGCCGCAGCAGGTAGACCACTGTGCTACACACAGGCAGCCGGTATACCTCTCCCAGTCGGACGTTGTAGCCCAGCATCCGTCGGTTCATCGGCTCCTCAGATCGCTGCGCCTGGAATTCCAGGTGGAAGACGAAAGAGCGTCCCTGGGCGTCCTCCACCCGATAGACCACGTCCGCCCGGCGGGTGGTAGCGGGCAATTCCTCTTTCAGTTTCTCTACTGGCTGCACTTCAGATCCCAGCAGCCAATGGACATAGTCGGCCGCGTGGCGCTCAGCGAAGAGCTTCAGCGTGCGATCAATCTCGAACATGGTTTCCTGAATTAAGCCTTACCCAGTACCGCTGCCAGCAGGGCCATGCGGATGTACATGCCGTTCTCCATCTGGCGGAAGTAGGCGGCTCGGGGGTCATCGTCTACGGCGTAGTGGATCTCTCCCACCCGGGGCAGGGGGTGCATGACGATCATTTTCTCCTTGGCCCGCTCCATCAACTCTGGCGTGATCTCGTAGCAACCCTTTACTTCCTCGTATTGAGACAAGTCGGGGAAGCGTTCTTTCTGCACCCGGGTCACGTAGAGTACGTCCACCGTCTCGATCACGTCGGCCACGTCGTAGGTCTCTTTCACCGGTAGGTTGCGTGCTCTGACCTCGTTCATGATGTCCAACGGCAGGCGCAGGATCTCTGGCGAGACAAAGCTCAGCTCGACATCGTACAGGCAGAGCAGGCGCGTCAGCGAGTGAACGGTGCGCCCATATTTCAGGTCGCCCACCATAGCCACCGAGAGGCCATCAACCTGCCCCAATTCCTCTTTGATGGTGAAGAGGTCCAAGAGGGCTTGAGTGGGGTGTTCGCCGATGCCGTCACCGGCGTTGATGATGGGCTTGCGGGCGTATTTGGCCGCTATCTCCGAGGCCCCTGCCTCCGGGTGGCGCAGGACGATCACATCGGCGTAAGACTCCAGGGTACGGATGGTGTCAGGCAGCGACTCGCCTTTGGCCACCGACGAGAACTGGACGCCCTGGGTGATGGGGATAACGCTACCTCCCAGGCGCGACATGGCGGCGATGAACGACGAACTGGTGCGGGTGCTGGGCTCATAGAAGAGGCAGGCCAAAACAGTGCCTTTCAGGAGGTCGGTGGAGCCAGCCCGCTTGACGATAGCTCGCATCTCCTCGGCCACGCTGAAAATATAGTCCAGGTTCTCCCTGGTGAATTGAGACACGGAGATAATATCCTGGCCGTAGAAGCCACTGTTTAGATTGGGAGCTAACCCCACTTTCTTGGGGGGATTGTGGGGTTCGAGTTTCGAGTTTTGGGTTTCGAGTTTCGAGTTTCGAGTTTTGAGACGTGACATAGGTTTCCCTTTCATAAGTATTTAGAATACTTTCAGAATAACGCTCGTCCGAAGCCCGGCCGGACGAGCACCCGACCGTCGGCGTAAGCCATAACGCCTCGCAGGTAGACTTTCACCAGGCGGCCTCGTACCGTCATCCCTTCGAAAGGTGTCCACCCGCACTTTGTCTTGAGGGACGAGCTGTCGAGGACATATCTGGCGTCGAGGTCTACCTCGATGTAGGTTCTCCCCTCTTGTTTCAGGCCAAAGATGCGGGCCGGGTTCTCCGAGGTCAGCTTGACGAGGCGTTCCCAGGAGAGCCGCCCCTCGGCCACGGCGGTGAGGAGCAGAGGCAACGTGGTTTCCAGGCCGGGGACGCCGGGCGGAGGTTCGGGACCTTCTTTCTCGGCTAGGGTGTGAGGGGCGTGGTCTGAGGCGACGACGTCAACGGTGTCCAGGTTGCCCCAGAGGGCTGCTCGATCCTCCTCGGTGCCCAGTGGGGGCTTCACGTGGGCCAAAGTCCCCAACCTCGCAACGTCGGCCTGGGTCAGGAACAGGTGATGGGGTGTGACTTCACAAGTGAGTCTGGTTGCGCTCCAACTCTCTTTGGCTTTTCTGATGAGTTCGATTTCGACTTGGCGGCTGACGTGGCAGATGTGCAACTGCTTGTCGTACAGGCGCGCCAGGGTGATGGCCCCAGCTACAGCCAGGCCCTCGGCGTGCACGGCGATGGGCCTGTCGGCCGGCCAGCTTCGGAAGTGGGCTATCAGGGCGGCCAGATCGGCCATCTTCAACGGGCCGTAGGTCTGGCCCATGTAGATTTTGAGCCCGGCTACGCCATGACTGAGGATGGCTCCGTGGCCTGCATTGTCCTCTGTAGCTCCCAGGTAGAAACCGAAATCGCAGCAGGCTTTCTGCGAGGCGATCTGAGTCTTCTCACTGAGCCTCTGCTCATTCACAGTGGGCGGGGTGTTGTTGGGCATGTCCAGCACGGCGACCACGCCGCCGGCCAGGGCTGCTGCCGTGCCTGTGCTAAAGTTTTCTTTGTGGGTGGCTCCTGGGTCTCGCAGATGAACGTGCACATCAATGAGGCCCGGCAATTGGCGAAGTGACATCTACTCCTCGGTGAGCACTTACCGTTGGCTCTGGATAGGCGGCTCCGGCGTGTGCGGCGTGATGACCACTCACGCCGGAGCCGCACATGACCAATCGGTCGGCGTCAGTCTTTGGCCTGGTAGGCGATAGCGGCGTCGTTGTCGTGGAAGACACAGATGTCCAGACAGTCCTGGCTTTGCTCGCCTATTCTGCGCCCGGCGGCGGTTCGATAGTGATGTCGGCGTTGAAATCATAGAGGAGCTGGGTCGTGGTCGTGCCTTCCATGGCAAAGACGATCTTGTGAGGCAGGTTGTCTTCCAGGCCGATCCAAACTGTGAACTCGGCGGGAGGGTTGTCACCTACCTTGGCCGTATAGACGTATTTCTGGCAGGGCACACCTTCCACGCCTTCGGTCCCCTGTGGCTGAACTTCCAGGATCTCGTCTTCGGTGACGCTGATGTCTGCCATTGCTGCCCCCGCGCCGGTGCCGGCGGGCATCTTGGTCCAAGTATCGCCGGTCTTCATGTACATGTCGTCACCGATGACGATCATTTCTGCGAAATCAGAGACCATGTGGAATTTGTCCGGCAGGACGAACTCGTAAAGGGTTTCCATCGTCTGCCCCTGCTGTTCCACAATGATCTTTGCGCGGTAGCTCTTCAGGCTCTTCAGGCCGCTGGACGATTTGGCGATGATGCTTTTCGCATCGCCGGCCGGAGCTTCAGTGGGCGCCGCCTCCTCGGTGGCGGCAGGGGCTTCGGTCGGCGCTGCCTCTTCTGTGGCGGCAGGAGCCTCGGTCGCTGCCGGGGCTGTGGTGGGAGCTGCTGCCTCTTTCGTCGCCGCCGGAGCCTCGGTCGCAGCGGGGGCTTCTGTGGCAGCAGGAGCCTTTGTGGGTGCTGGCGCGGGTGTTTCTTTTGCACCACAGGCCACCACCAACGCGATTGTCACACCAAGGACCAAGATGGTCAGCCATTGATGTTTTCTGATCTTCATTTTTTCTTCCTCCT
>JAOZOT010000417.1 GCA_029933115.1 Anaerolineae bacterium
TCCACAATCGCCGGTATTATACCAGCTTTCAATCACTTTGACAATCAGGGTGGTCACCCCTTTGAGGTGGTTGACCTTCCCGAAAGCGGCAAGGGTGCGCTGACAGACATGGACAGAAACAGCTTTAGATAATCTTTGAGGTGACGGGTGATGACAAAGTTCTCTCGCACATGCTCGCGGGCCCTAGCACCCATTTCCTGAGCGAGCTCCGGTTGGCGTAGCAGGAAAAGGGCCATCTCAGCACACTCTTCGACGCTCTCAACCAGAAAGCCATTCTGCCTGTCAATGATCTGCAGGGGAATGCCCCCGACGTTACCACCAATCACCGGCCTGCCTTTCCACATAGCTTCACTTACCACCAGGCCGAAGCCTTCGCGCAGGGACTTTTGGATGATTACGTCGGAGCCGCTCTGAAAGGCATTGACTTCCACGTTCCCAACTCCGTGAAAGTTGTGCAGAACGTGGATGTCAAAGTCCTCCCCCGCGTGGCGCACGACGCGCTCGTAGAAAATCCAGCCCTCCGGATCGTCCAAAGCCATGGAGGCGATCAGCGCCAGTTGCACCCCTGGCACCTGCTTTTTGACCAAGCGGTAGGCATCAATGACGCCCAGAGGGTCTTTCCAGGGGTCGAACCGCGATACCTGGGTCAGCAACGGGCGCTCCACATCAATGCCGAAACGGGCCATGATGGCTTTGCTCTCATCCAGAGACATGGGGGTGTTCTTGGGTGACAGCGGATCAATGGAGGGGGGGATGACAGCCATTGGTGATGAGGTCAGATCGCCGGCGTACTCTCTTCTGTGAAAGATGCGCACGTCGTATGGTTCCAGATACGGGCGGAGGAATTTCCACGCAGCCTCGTTGGGCGTGGAAGTATCAATGTGGCAGCGCCAGAGCCAACGTTTGCCCCCACTCCGCCCGTGGGAATGGAGCAGGGCGGCCGGTTGAGGGTCATGCACTATCACAAAGTCGTAGTCGCCTTCAAAGGTCTGGGCATTGAGTTCGTTGTAACGCAGGTAAATATCTCGCATCTCTGCAGTAATCTCGATGTCTGCGCCGTGCAACGCGTTGTGCATGGCCTTGGTGACCCTGAAAAACTCGTCACTGCCCTCAATCAACTGCCACTCGGCGTCCAGACCCACATCCCGCATCAAGGGGATCAGAGCGTGAAGTATCTCCGTCACCCCACCACCAAAGGCGGTGGAGTTGATATGCACTACCCGCGCCCCTCTCAAGGCTTCAGCCAGGGATCTGATCTCTTCGATCTTGCTTTTGCCCACGATGGGCCTATAATCGTCCAGTGATTTTTGACCGACCGAAACTCGTTGGAGTATTTTGCACCTCCTTCAGGTACACCTTTAGCCTTTTACTGCGCCGGCCAGCAGGCCGCGCACAAAGTAGCGTTGCAGAGCGAGGAATACGATCATAGGTATGGCCATCGAGAGGAAGGCAGCGGCCGTCAACAAGTGCCAGCCTGTGCCAAAGCGGCTGACCAGGCTGCTAATCTGGTAGGTGAGCACGGGGGTTGTGCCACCCAGGAAAACCAGCGCCACCAGCAGGTCGTTCCACACCCACAGGAACTGGAAGATGCCCAGTGAAGCGATGGCCGGCAGCGAGAGGGGGATCGCCAGGCGGAAGAACGCCGTCCACAGCGAGGCCCCGTCCAGGTAGGCCGATTCGAACAGGTCACGGGGCAGAGCGCCGATAAAGCTCCGCAGCAGGTAGATGGCGTAGGGCAGGCCGAAGCCGGTGTGGAACAGCCAGACACCCAGGAAGGTGCCGTTCAGCCCCAGACTGGTGTAGATCCTGTAAATGGGGATCAGCGTCATCTGCAACGGCACCACCTGCAACCCGACCAGGATGGCAAACAGGACCTGACGGCCGTGGAAATCCATCCAGGAGAAAGCATAGGCGGCGAAAGCAGCGAACAGGATGGGCAGGATGGTGGCCGGGATGGTCACCAAAAGGCTGTTGATGAACGCTCGCCCCATCGCTGCTGGAGCAGTAGTCATATCCTTGAAAAAGTTGCAAGACCTCTCGCCGGGGATAATGTTCCCTTTGGCGCACTCCTCGGTATAAGTCTCGCCGGGGCGACCTCTGAAGCCGGCCAGTGCATCAATATAGTTGCTCAGCCAGAGACGCGGCCGCTTCTCCAACCCGGAAAGCCGACGAAGATAAGCCAGGATGTCGGCTATCTCCTGGTCGCTAGGCCGTTGATCCTTTTCGATGTGGATTTGCCCCCCGAATTCTTTGTTAAAAGTTGCTGCCAGGTACATGGACCGGCGGTACTGGCTGATAACCTCGGGGTCGGCCAGGTTGACGGCCTCAATCGCCCGGCCGTCGTCACCGTGGCACGACCCGCAGAACTGCCGGTATTCCCGACTACCTTGGGGTGGAGCCAATATCATCCACCAGCCGGTCTCGTTCACGTCCTGAACCGGGCGGAAAGAGGTCACCAGCAATCCCACAGTTGGCAAAAGCCACACCAGGCACATTCCGATGATCACTGCGTGGAGGGGGATGCTCCTCAGGAAATTGTTGAGCTTTTGCATCTCTCTCATCGGGTAGCCTCCTGTTCTCGAAAGCGGCGGACGTTATAGATCATTACCGGAATGATGGCCAGGATTAAAATGACGGCGATAGCTGACGAGCGACCCCAATCCTGGTGCTGATACATCTCCATGTACATGCGGTTGGCGATGACGTCGGTGGAATAGTTCCCACCGGTCATCACGTACACGATGTCAAAGATCTTGAGCACGTTGATGACCATGGTCGTGGTCACCACGGTGATGGTCGGCAGGATCATCGGCACCATGATTCTCCAGAACACCTGCCACTCGCTGGCCCCGTCCACTCGTGCTGCCTCCAGGATTTCAACAGGGATACCCTTGAGGGAGGCAGACAAAATAGTCATGCAGAAGCCAGTCCATATCCAGATGCCGACCACAATGAGGGCCAGGTTGTTCACCCAGGGAGCTTCGGTGAGCCAGGCCACCGGTTTGCCGCCCAGGCCAACCACCACAGCGTTGAGCAGGCCGATAATGGGCTCACTGGGGTCACCGGGATTGACCGGGTAGGCGTAGACGAACTTCCAGATCACGCCCGCGCCCACGAAGGAGATGGCCATCGGCAGAAAAATGAGGGCCTTGGCCACAGACTCGTAGCGCACCCGTTCCACCAGGACGGCGAAAAGTAATCCCAGGCTGACGGTGCCGCCCACCATCACGATCAGCCAGAGCAAGTTGTTCCGAAAGGCGGTGAGCATCACGTCCGAAGTCAAGGCATAGCGATAGTTTTCCAGGATGCCCCAGCAGGGCTGACCGGGCTGACAGGCGGCCGCCGCCGAGCGTGTCGAGTCGGCGTTTTGGAAACTGAGAATGAAAGTGTTGACGGTGGGATAGGCGACGTAGGCAAACAGAATCAACAAAGCCGGCAGGACAAAAGCCCAGGGGATAAAGTTGCCCTGCTTCATGACCGCCGGCGTATCTCCCTTATTCATCTGCACTTGTCCTTTCCAGTATCCATCTGCTGAGACAGAGAAAAGCTCCCAGGGTCTTGCTGACCCTGGGAGCTTTCCGTTACTTGTACACTTCGGTTGCCTTGGCTTCCAGGCGTTCCAGGATGGCATCGAGGTCGCCG
>JAOZOT010000055.1 GCA_029933115.1 Anaerolineae bacterium
CCCCGACCTCCTGCCCCCACAATGGGCCTGCTTGTAGCCCTGAGCGTTCCCAAAAGGGCCAGAATCCCCACTCTACGACTAAATCTTCCCTGATTTCCCATAGCTTAAGGGACAGTGTACCACCCCCTCTCGCAAACGATTTTTTGCACCAGATGGCAGGGGATTTGCGAACTCAGCCTCTTTCCTCACAAATCGCACTGTACGGACATTCCGCATAACACTCGTCAGCTCTCCCCGGATCGATCTCTTCCTCTACCAATCGCATACGCTCGTCCCGCGCTTCGATGAACCACTGCCGAAGTTCATCGTCAATCAGGTGAAAATCCCGCTCCAGCAGCAACCGCTTGCCCCTGAACTGCACGTATACTACACATCCCACATCCACCGGGAATTCCCACAAGCTCTCCATCACCAGGGCATAGCCTGTCGTGCTCAACCGATGGAAGTTTCGCCGTTCTCCAAATTTGAGGTCTACCATCATCGGCTCGGAGAAGACAAAGGCGTCCGCCGATAGGTGCGATGATAAGCCCAGAAAGCCGCCATCTAGCCGTTGCTCCACCGTCACCGGCAGGGCCAAGGCTACCAGCGAGTCCACCCCAACATACGGCTGACGGGCCAGTACTTCGTCCACTCTGGCTACAATACGATGATACTCGAAATCCCACAAAATGTCAATCTTTTCCCTCAGATTTTCTCGCTCCTCGGCCGATAGTCCCTGCCCATATTCCTCCAAAGCGCCGTGATCGGCCTGCTGCAACGCCGCCAGCCCCTCCCGACAGCCCTCTACCCCCGCGCTGTAGATCACTCGCTTGGCCGCCAGGATCAGGTCGGCCGCTGCTTGGTGCAACACTAGCCCCTCCACCATCGCCGGGTTAGGGCGAGCCTGCACTCTCTCCACTCGCCGCAGATACACGTCCCGCCCGGTGCTGCAATATTGCCCGGCGATCTCGTACAGCCCCAGACGGGCCTGGTACACCGGGGCCAACGGCGGCTCCGCCCAGTTCCAACCCCGCAGTTCGGGATGCACTTCTTGCTCTCTGGCCTGTGGCAACAGCCGCCGTACCAGAAATCGCCGCTCCTCTTCGCTCAGAAAGTACATCTCCCCTCCTGCTCACACGTCCCCACAGTAGTTCCTGAACTCGCATTCTGCACATCGCCCCCGATGCCGCGTCGGCTTTGGCATAGCCCCCGTGGCCGCCATCTCTCGAATGGCCGCCAGACAGCGCACTACAAAACGCCGCATGTTTGGGGTCACCGGCACCTCTTGGGCCTCTTTTTTCGGGATGAAATACACAAAGCAGCGCCGCACCGGTCGCTCCCATCGCTCTTCGACCAGCAGGGCATAGGCCGCCAGTTGATACTTGTGGTGTAGTCCCAGTCGCCCCGTCGTCCGCTTGAACTCCACGGGGATCGCCTCGCCACCGGGTACGATGATCGCCATGTCCAGCCGCCCGGCCAGCCCCAGCCGCGGTGACCGCAATCGCACGTCGAAGTGTCGCTCTCCTTCTCGCAGACCGTAGGTGCGCAGCGAGCGTCGTCGCTCCAGTTTGGCCGTCTCCAGGTGCGCCACTTGCCCCTCGGTCATCTTGTAGGTCGTCGGCCGGGGTATGTCCAGACAGCGGGTGAAGTATACTATACGCGGGCAGTACACCCATTGCCGCACATCGGTCACCGTAAGATCCACCGTTCACTCCTCACGGATTATCTCCCGCCGCAGGGCCAGGTCCTTCTCGCAGATGGGGAAGAGTTGGATTTTGCCCGCTTTCTTGCCCAGTTTGCGCTTGATCTTGAGCATGATCTCCTCCTGGCGGTTGTGGCTCAGTTCTCCCAGAAAGGCGCTGTACTGGATGCGGGTCAGTCCGTAGTCCAGGCAGATTTCGGAGATATTGGTGCGGATTTTGTCATCGGTGATGTCGTAGACTAGCAGGCATTTCACTGTTACCACCGCCCCACGAACGGCTCGTACATTTTGCGCTCTCCACGGACAAAGGTGGCCAGCCGCTGGGCTTGCCGATGCAAGATGGTGCGTAGTTTGTGTTTTTGGCCCTCGTAGGGCTCTCGACCCTCCAGCCGCTCCAGCACTTTCTCGGCCAGCGCCTTGCGGGTCGCATCGGTCAGGTAGCCCTTTTCGTCTACTGCCCACCCCACCCGTTTGTTCATCATCCCGAACACCACCCGGTCCACTACCATTTGCCGAAACTCTTCGATGAGGTCGAGTACCAGGCTGGGCTTGCCCGGCCGGTCCACGTGCAAGAATCCGGCATAGGGGTCGAGCCCGGCCAGGAGGAGGGCGTTTTGTACCTGGGTGTAGAGGATGCCGTAGCCATAGTTCAGGCAGGAGTTCACCAGGTCGCCCGCTCCGCGATGCTCTCGTCCCGGCCATTCCAGGTCTGGGGGCAATAGTTTGCGGATCGCTTCCCAGTATAGGTGTGCTCCACGCCCTTCCAGGTTGAGCAGGGTCAGCCGCACGGCGTCAATGTTTTCCCCCTCCACCCCGGCCAGTTCGTCCACCAGGGCCCGGATGCGCTGTACTGTCTCTTGGATCGCTTCATAAAGTGCCCGGTCTCGCCGGCGACGGTATTTGGCCATGTAGCGCAGGAGGTTGATCTGGTTGAGTAGTTTGCCTCTGGCGAATGCTTGTCCCAGGGCCACGCCGCGCTTGTCCTCGTAAGCCGTGAGTTGCTGGCGACGGGTCTGGATGGTGCCGGTCAGCCCGGCCGAGATCAGGCCAGCATAGGGTTTGCCGGATCTGCTGATCAGGTGGATGGGCACTCCGGCTTCCACGCAGGAGCGGATGCAATCGCTGGACAGGCTCACCCCACGCCCCACGATTAACACTTGTTCTAGCTTGAAGAACGGCACCTCGACGATCACCTTTTTGTTGACTGTGACGCGCAGCCGCTCGCTCTTTTTGCCTACGAAGGCTCCGTATTGGTCTACGATCAGATGTTGTTCCATGGGAATGGCGAATGGACGAGTCAGCGAATGGCGAATGGCGAATGGGCGAGTCAGCGAATGAGCGAGTCAGCGAATGGCGAATAGTGAATGAGCGAATCAGCGAATCAATGAGTCAGCGAGAGCGTTGGCGGGTGAGTTCGCTGACCAGCAGGGCGATCACTTCGTCGGCCAGGGCCAGGCGGTGGTTCAGTACCTCTGGTGGCAGTAGTCGTCTGGCGCGCCAATACCAGCCTTTGCTCTCCCGCGCCGACCCGATGGACACCGTGAAAAACCAGTTACGTTGCTTGCCGTAGCCACGCCCGTGCCCCTCTTCGATGTTAGCACTGATCGAACCGGCACTGCGGATCAATTGTTCGGCCACGGCCCGACCGCGCCTGTCTCGCATCAACCTCTCACAATCCTGCCAGACCAGATCGTAAAAGAACAGCGCCTTGCGATAACCTAAAAACTGCCACACGGGTTCCCTCTTCACCCGCTCGTGCACCCCCGCCTCCCACTCTTCATACGTCATCTCTACTCCTTATTATTCACTCGCTGACTCACTTTCTCGCTGACTCGCACCTCATACCACCCATTCCCCTTCACCGCATCCTTACCTACGTGGGTGAATTGTCCCCACACCAGCCAGGGCAGGAACGGGCGCCAGTCTTCGGCCTGGCAGCTCACCTCTCCGAGCAACCCACCGATGGGTGTAGAGCGCCGTTGGCGGGTGGAGTAGCTCCGCAGTTCTTCCCATCGCAGCCGGTTCTCGACTATCTCCACACGCCTGGCGGCCTCGATCAGTTCTCTGGGGTCGTCGAAGCGCAACGGCGTGTCGGAAAAGTCACGGCTCAGCGCCTCCAGCCGCTCCATCAAACGCTGGAAGAAAGGCTGGAAGGAGAAGCGGCTCGGCTTGAGCAGGCGGCCCTGTTGGATGATCCGCGTTGGTGTCAGAAAGTGAAGCGTGAAGCGTGAAGCGTGAAGTGTGGTGCGTGATTCGTGATTCGTGCACTCGCTGATTCGCCCGTTTGCTGATTCGCTGATTTGCTGATTTGCCCATTCGCAGACTTGCCGGTGGGTGATGGGTACGTCGGGCACCTGGACCAGATTGTCGCCGGCTTTCAGCACCGGCTGGCGCTCGCCGGTGAGTGGATTTTCGGCCCACATCTCCTGCACAACGAAGGTGCCTCGCCGCCAGCGGTCGGACGCCTGTTTCGTCCGACGTCCAATGCCTCCCCGCTCCAACTCGTGCACGGCCAGCACGATGTAGGGGAACAGTTGCAGCGCCTGGGCGTAAAGAGTCAGCCCGAACTCGAACTTTTCGCCGGGGTGGTAGCGAAAGACCGGCCGCCCGTCTGGCCGCTTGACCGGGTGGCCGCTGCCTGGCAGAGGTGGCTGGATGGTGTAAGGCCGGGGCACGTCGCGGCCACGGCCGCTTTGGGGTCTCAGGGTGCTGACCAGGGTGGCCACCGGGCAGGAGGCGACCAGTGGGCAGGCGGCACACTCTCTGGCCTCCTGGTTCATGCAAAAGCGGTTTCGCAGGGCGTGGAACAGGCTGCCGCGAATGGCGGAGCCCTGATGCTCGTTCAGTTCGATGATGCTCTGCACCTCGGCGACGACATGCAAACGATGAGCGGTAAAGTTCTCCATAGCATCCTCCTCGGTTGGATCGAATCTGCTTTGTGTACACAATTGACACTGTGTTGCTTTTGTGCTATACTGCGGTCACTTAATACAGGAGGTGACTTCGTGGTCAAGACTATTGGTGCCCGCGAGGCGCGCAATAACTTTTCCCAGTTACTCGGCCAAGTACACTTTGGCGGTCAGGTGGTTATTGTAGAGCGATTCGGTCGGCCGATGGTAGCTATCATTCCTGTGGATGACTACCGGCAACTCATCGCCGAACGTGAAGCGCGTTTCCAGGTTCTCGATGAAATCCGTCACCGGCTGCCTGACCTGTCTGTTGAAGAAGTCGAACAAGATGTAGCCGAGGCTATCGCTGCTGTAAGGACTGCTGATGCTACGCGTAGTTCTTGACACTAACCAATTCGTCAGCAGCGTGCTGGTCAAGCAGGGACTGCCCGCCCAGGTGCTTGATGCCTGGCGGCGGCGTGAGTTCATACTGATTACCTCGCCATTCATCATAGCTGAAATCCGTTCCACGCTCAGCTACCCCCGTATCCGTCGCAAGTATCCCCTCACGGACGAGGATGTAGAGCGGTTGGTGGCGCTTCTGGAACAGGACGCGCTGGTGGTGCCGGGCGAGGTAGAGGTCACCGACGCTATCCCTGCCGATCCCGCAGATGACATGGTGCTGGCCTGTGCTGTCGAGGGCCAGGCGGACCTCATCGTCAGTGGCGACCGGCATCTGTTAGCCTTGGGCGAGTATCAGGGCATTCCCATTGTCACCGCACGCGAGTTTCTGGGGCGGCTGCGGACCGCGCCTTGATCTCCATGGCCGCTCCTCCCTCACCTGGCGGGACTTGAACCCCCATCAGTTGCGCCAGATCCACCCCTGTCTCCGCCTCGAAGCGCATCAACTCCCGGCAGCGACGGATGGCCGGCTGCCACTCCACCGATCCGGCCCGGTGAAGGGCCCCCAGCAAGCCTGGCCAGCCCTGGCCGCCGAGCTCCCGTTCCAGGAGCAGCGCCACGTCGAAGTCGCGGGTGTCCGGTTCCACAGGGCGGAGCAGCCAGTCAGGCGCGGCCAGCAAGGCCCGGAACTTGCTGCAGCCGTCGAGGGTGTCGGTGGCCCGGGCAGCAACCTGTGGTGAGCCTGTCGAACCATCCACGGCGTCCAGCAGGGCCAGCAGCGCCTGGGCTGCGTGGCGGATCACGCCTCGCGCGGCAGGCAGGTCGAGGGTGCAGAGGGCGTATTGCAGCGGGATCGGTTCCCTTGCATCCCCTGGGGTGAGCTGCGCCGAACCCTCGACCCACCCGCGCAGGCGATCCAGTTCTGGATAAGCTTCCCCCGCCTCGTCGGAGCAGACCGGCCCGGCCAGGAGGGCTTCGACCAGGTGAGCGGTGTCCATGCGAGCCAGCGAGTCAGCGAGTCAGCGAGTCTGCGAATCTCGAATCAGGTATCTATACGCTTGTAGAAGCTGTAGCTTTTGCTGGAGCGCACCAGGCGGTAAGGCAGTGTCACCGTCTTCTGCACTCGATCCTTGCCCAGGGTGATACGGGCTTTTGTGTAGACGTTGACCTTCTCGAAGGTCAGACCCGGCCCCCAATCGTCCATAATCTGGATCAATCCCAGCGGGAACGACGCTGGCCCTTCTCCCTTGATCTGTCCCCCGGCCAGGTAAGCACCATCCAGCAGGAAGTAGCCGTCAGGCAACACCTTCTGAGGATACGGTGGCTTGCACAGTTGAAAGAAGCTCCCCCGCTTGCCGAAGTAGTTAACCTGGCGCAACAGGCCATCCAGTTCCGCCAGGTGAGCCTCATCCCCCTCAAAGGCCAGCCCCAGCGTCCCTTCCAGGTGAGCGTACTCGCGGAAGGCAATAGTCTTCTGCATGGCGCTGAGGCCGGCCCCTTCGTCTCCACCCCCCTTGTCTGCCCGCCGGGGCTTCTGCACCTTGGCGAACAGGTTGGTCACCACCACCCGCTCTGGTGGGCGCAGGGCGATGTTCAGCTCCTTGAGCCGATCAAAGGTCGCTTCCCCTGCCGCCAGCCCGTGACAGCGGATGGCCACGTCCAGCAGGGCAGTGCGCACGGCAAAGGGCGTGGGCACTAGCAGTGTCTTGGCCCCTGTCGAGGTAGCCAGGCTTGACTTGAGGGAAAACAAGGCTACCGGCCGATATTCGGCGATGAGCCACGTCCCGACTGAGCTCGCCAAAGTCATGGCTGCACCTCCTGCTAGCCGAATAGGCGATAAGGGCGCGTGTCGGCCATCAGGCTTTGCATCACCTCGGCGAAGTTGCTCATGCTGTCGAAGCGGTAGGTCTTCAGACTGCCGTTTCCATCAAGCGCCTGGGCCACGGTCTCCACTTCGTCCTGATAGTTGTCGTTCAGCGGGCTGAGAGCCGGGGCCGGAGCCACTGTGCTGCTCACACTTACCACACCGCTAAAGTCCACGATGTGTGGATTCTGTGTGCCGCGCATGGCTCCGTTGGGCTCGACGAAGGTGTACAGGATACTTTGCATGAACGCCTGGTAGCGCCGCGCTCGCTCGTCTTCGTCAATGGCGTACTCCTGGGTGATATCGTTGAAGCCGATGCGGGCCATCTCAAAGGTAGCTACGGTAGCGTAAATGCCGCTGCTGGCCGGGCGGTGGAAGATAGGCTGGCTGGCCCTCTCGTCGCCGCCTCGCTCGGCCGCGTAGCGCACGTGGAAATAACTGTCAGTGCGGGTCACCTCCGGCAGCCCCACCACCCAGGCAAACTCGGCCACGCTCTTGCGCGGCACCGAACGGTTGCCCTTGGCAATCAGGTTGCCCTCCAGGTCATCTATGGCACACTTGTTGAGCAGAGCGTTGATCACGTCACCATCCCTGTCGGCCAGGTTGCCCATGAAGTCGGGATCATCCAGCACCCGGCTGGCACTGAAAATCTGGCAGCCGGCGCACAGCGGCAGCTTACCCCTGGCCAGCCGGTACAGGTGCTCGGCCTGGATGTGTTTGAACATGTCGCCGCTGATGGCGTTGACGTTGTACAGCTCGCCGTCGGCTCCGACGATGTTGACCATGCGGGTCTGAATCTGGTTGCCCTCGCCGCCCTCATTGTTCAGCGAGTGCATGTCCAGCGTCACCCGCCCGCAGATGGATAGAGAATAGATAACGGTTGTCATTTTGGGATACCTCCTGTTCGTGAGATGGGTGGCGGCGACTGAAATGTGCCGCCTGGGGTTATGGTCCAGGCCCCGTCATTCGGGCGGGACCATCTACATTGCCTCTTCCTCCCGTGGCTCCCGTGCGTAGCCATAGGCCACCAGCAGGTTGCACACCACCTGCGGACCGTATTCGTCCACCAGCCCGACGATGGCCGCCACATCATCGGTGCGCAGGTCGCGGCGCATCTGCTGGCCCGTGCTCTCCAGTTTCTGGGCGTTCTCAGCGTTGTAGCTCTGCATGAAATCGCCCAGAGCGACGATGAAATCGTCCCGGCGATTAGCCTTCTGCTTCAATTCGCGCCCCAGACCGTAGCGGATGTCGTAGAGGCTGCTTTCGCCACGTGCCTTCCGGCCCTGCGGGATGATGGTGCTATAGCGGATGGCATAGGCCACGTTCTGAAAGCCCGCGTTCTCGATGATAGCCTTAAGTTCCTTTTTATTGTTCACGATCAACCTCCCTAGAAAATCGGTACGGAAGGGGCGCACCCAGCGGTGCCCCGCTTCCCATTCGCTGGTCAAATACTGGCTGTAGCCCACAGCAAAGTCGAAGAAAGCGTCAATCTGCTGGCCTGACAGAAAATCGCGGTACTGCACCAGCAGGTTGTAACCGTCGCTGCGCGTCTCGTCAATGGCGCTGATTATGTTGCGGTGTTCCTCGATCACCTCCTTCAAATCCAATACCTCGGTTCGGGTCTGGGCTATGCCTGCCCAACGCGGCAGGCCGATGAAAGCCAGGTTGAGGGCGGTGTAGGCATTGCGGCTGAGTAGCTTGTACTGGGTGACGTGAAAGCCGGCCACCACTCGATCCGGCCCATAGCCCTCGAAGTCCAGTTCGTCGTACTGTCCAGCCTCGCTGTATTCCAGCAAGGTCTGGGTGTACAGCAGGGCAGCCACGCAGTCCATCTTGACTGCCGTCTCGTTCCACAATCTGTCGGCGAAGGTTTGCAAGACTGCCCTGTGTGCTGCCAGGGTTATGTCCAAAGGAGCTACCACATAGGTTTTGCGGTCATCACCGCCGCGCACAGTGCGCGGCACAGCGCACTGCCACAACCCGGCCACCTTCAGGTATTCCAGCAGCCAGAATGAACGTTCGTTGCCCATCGTCAGCGCGTTGGCCTTGGGCCGGTTCTGCCCCTTGCCCTGATGGGGGTTGAATAGTTGCGAGGCGGTCAGCTCACGTTTCACCCCTTTGCGCCCCACCTGCTTGGCCCAATCTTTGGCCAGGGCATCCAGATCAGTTCCTGGCTGGGCGCACATAGCCAGGATGGTCTTCAGGTTGACCGCTGGCGGATCGCCTGTCTGCCACCATTGCTGAACGGCGGTGTTGTAAGTGGAGGTAGCTTGCATTCGGTAGTCGCCTACCAGCGCCAGCACCCAGAAGTCGGGCTGGGGGCGTAGTGCATCCAGGGCGCGCTGGGCATCGCTATCTACTGCTCCATCAGCCTGGGTGGTCTTTTTCAAGTCGTCCCGCGCTTGGCGATAGGCGCGAAACCGCTCCCAACCAGTCTCATAGTCGCGCACCGAGCTCTCGCCAGCGGGGAAGCCTTCGGGGGGCCTGGCCTTGCGCGTCTGCACGAACGGAGCCAGTACGAAGGGACGGCAGCCGTCCACCCACGCCTCCTGCAACGGCTCCGGCAGTTCGACGGTATAGTACGGCCCGGCGTCGCGCAACCAGAGGCGTCGCGGGGCGTCGCGCCCCTTGGCCTGGGCCAGCACCTCGTCCAACACCGCCGCCAGCCCGTAGGCAGCCAGCACGTCGGCAAAGGTGCCGGTGCGCTTGTCCATATAGTAGGTCTGTTGGTACATAAGCCGCTCCTTTCCTCACTCACGAAAGTTGACGCAAGCTGGAAATGATGGTATCATAGGTTTGAAGCTCGATCCCAAAGCCGAAAGTGCGATTGCAGAAACTGACTAGGCGAGTTACGGGGGTACGATAATGACTACTCTCACCTTGCAATTATCTGACAAACCTGTTGTCACTCTGCCGGCCGAACTGGCTCACCAGGCCGGCCTGGAAGAAGGCGAGGTGCAAGTCGTTCTCGGTGAACGCAGCCTCACTGTGATTCCGATCACGCCGTCCACCGATTATATGATCCGCTGGGAGGCTGTGGCGGCGACTTTACGCGAACAGGCAGCACAGTTCGACCTTTCCCTGGAAGATCGCCGCGATGCCTCATATTGGGAAATCGTCACTCCTCTGTTCGAGGAGGTGGAACACATAGTCAGTTCCGTGTGATACCAGGTTGCCATGTCCCCCTACCCACACACGCCACAACGTGGTCATCTGTATTGGGCCCGAGTGCCCTATTTGCCGGAGCGTCCGTTGGACGTGCTGCGTCGTATGCCGAGAGGGGAAGTGCGTGCTGCCCTCACCTTCAAAACGCGGCCTGTCCTGGTTGTGCAAAATCGCCGAGATAATGCCAACCCTGCTTACCCCTTTGTCCTGGTGGCCGCCGTCCATTCTATCAAGGCAGGCGAACTCGAAAAGCTGCGCCGGATCAACCATCCCACTGACTTCCTTCTCTCCCCGACCGAGTGTGGATTGAAACGCCCTTCGGTTGTGTTCCTCAATCAGCTTCTCACCATTCACAAGAATCTCTTGCAGGATCACATCGGCTCTCTATCTTCGGCCAAGCTGGCCGAACTCAACGTTAAATTGGCTCTGGCATTGGACTTGGTGTAGTAAGTTTATGTCCTTTGCGACTTGCCATCGGCCAGCCGCAATGCCCGCACGATGAGAAAGTAGAGCAGCCACCAGTCCCAGTCGCTCTCCGGCGGCAACTGGAGCATCTGCCGTTCCAGTGATGTGGCCGGTGCAGCGAGCAATAGCTCAGCGGCCAAGCCTTCCGCCTCGACAAAGCCAGCCGTCCGAAGCGCCGCTGCCACCGCCGCGCTGGCATGGGAATCGAGCCGGTACTTTTCGTCAAAGCGGTCCAACTGTGGCGTATGGTGGCGGGCGATGGCCGTCAGCACCGCCCGGCGCAGGCCGTGATTGCCACCCACCACCCGGTTGACCAGCCTGGCCACCGCCACCGCACCCTCCCCGGCGTGATGGGGACGTTTGGGGCGTACCCGCCGGGCCGTCTCCCGATGCGCTTCTGTCTCGCTGTGCGTATGGACGGCCATGAACGCAGCGTCGGCCAGCGGTTCGCCAATCTCTTGCTGATAGGCCCGCGCCCACTTCTGCCAGCGAACTTGCAGCTTGCCCACATCGTGCAGGGCGATGGCCAGTCGGATTGCCTGGTCAACGCTCCCTGCTGGCAGCCCTAGTCTGGTCTCCAATCGCGCCGCCACGTAAGCCATCGGATCTGCCAACTCACGGCGGTAGACGGCCAGCATCCCCCGCACGTGCTCGGCATAGCTCTCCAGTTGATAGGTGTAGTTATCCTCCCCGCCCTTTTCGCCCTGTGGCGCAGGTGGAGTGCGATAGCTACCGTCACTCTCGGTGAAACGGAAGCCCAGGTCAGCGTCATAGGCCACCAGCGCCGGGTGGACGACGAACAAGGTGGACCACGACAACTGGTCCTCCGAGGCCACCACCGGCCAGTCGAAGCGCAGCGGGGCGCGGGAGTCCTCTTCGCCCTCGCTCTCCACCGGACGCCGCAACGCCCATTCCAGATCCAACTCGTCGGCTTGATCCCACAGTTCCTCGAACTTGCCCCGCAGCGTGCCCTGCCATAGCGAGAAGCCACGACAGGCGAACGGGTTGCCCAGTTGTTGTGGGTCGTCGTGTACCAGCAGGGTGCGGCTGTCCACGCGGCGGATCAACTTCGAGCGCACTGCCGTGTCGCCCAGAGCTATCCCCTGTGTTATGTCCTCCCAGATTTGCCGCTCCTCAGTTTGCATATCGGCCAGCAACTGGCGGTCGGCCTCGGCGTGGACTGTGTTGACGAGTTGTTGCTCACTGTAGAAATCCAGCACCACGCCATCCCCCTCATCCAGTTTGCGGAGGGCGTCCCACGTCCCCTGGCACAATTTGGCTTCACCTTTGCCGGTGTAGGGCGCATAGTTGGGCTTGCTGTCTTTGCCAGGCGGCACGTCGTACACGTACACATCGCCCTGCTCGCTGGCGAAGCGAGCGCAGCGTCCGGCTCGCTGGAGCACGCTGGCGGCGGGAGCCACCTCGGTGTGCATGGTCTCACAGGTAATGTCCAGCCCGACCTCGACCACCTGGGTCGCCACCAGGATCAGGCGGGGTACTTGGGGGCTGTGCTTTTCGGGCGAGCCGAACTCGCGGCGAACGAACTCCTCTTTCAGGTCACGGTGCTCACGGGTGAAGCGGGCGTGGAGCAACACGACCCAGGTGACGTGCTCCCAGCCCTGTTGCTCGCGCACCAACTCGTAGAGGCGCTCAAGGGCCTTGCCCAGAACGCGCTCACGGTCAGCCGGCTTCCATGCGCTGCCAATGGCTGTGTAGAAGTCGTCTAGCCGGAGGTCATTGACAGGCAGCGGTCGGCAACCCCGCTCCACCAACTCTGTGTACAAATCCTGCGCCCGGTCCACTGTGTTGCGGATGGCGATGGAACGATGTGCATGCCGGTCGAGGATGGCTCCGGCGCTCATCTCCTCTTCTACCACGTGAAAGCGACGGGCCTTGCCCTGTTGCGACGGGATGTGGGCCAGCTCATCGGGCGGCACGGTGATGGCCCTCGCTCTCAGCAGGCCCTCCAGTTCCGTCACCATCGTGGCCGAGAAGGTGGCCGTCATCAGCACGAAGGGCGTCACCCCACCCAGCAGCCGCAATACCTGGAGCGTGGTTTTCAGCGCCCCGTCGGGTGGGAACAGGTGGAATTCGTCGAACACCAAGTAGCTACCGATGACTGCACCGGCGTTGAGGTTGGCCCGGCTCCGGCCAGTGGCGTAGGGCACACCCAGCACGTTGCTGAGGGTCTGGTCAATGGTGGTGAAAATCAGGTCGCCCTCGAACTGACGGTCTTCGGGCCGTTCGCCGGTCTGCACCGTCACCCCGCGCCGGAGGTTGAGCCCGTAGCGCAGGTTGTAGCGGGACACGACCTCGTCATATTCTGCACCGAACTGATTGACCAGCACCCGCATGGGCACCGAATACACGCAACGGCGAGGGAAGGCGGCCGGGTCTGGTTCAGCCAGGTGGTAAAGAAAAGGGTATAGCGCAGCGCGGGTCTTACCCGCTCCGGTGGGTGCTTGCAAGATCACGCTTTGCCCTTGCCGTAAGGTGTCGAACGTCAGCCTCTGGAAGTCGAACAAATCATTAGCTTGGGTCACGTCAGCTCCCTCATCCACCGAAAATGTCGCCGAAGCGAGCGTGATCAGGTGCGTCGGCCTCATCGGTCGAGCGCCGCACCATCCACCCATACATCTTCGCCAACCGCCGCGCTTCGCCGATCATCATCTCCCGCAACTCCGGTGGCTCCAGCACCTCGCAATCCGCCCCCCAACCTCGGATCCAGGGCACCATTTCTTGCACCTCGGCCACCCGCGCCCGCCAGATCACGCTGCCATCAGGCGTGTCTTCGAGCTGCTCGGAGCGGTGCCACTGGCTTTCTTTCACCCGGCGGGCCACCCGGGGATGGAACTTGAGCACCACTTCCACCGGCTCACCTTCGCTGTACCAGATGCCCCAGGCGTCGGCCAGCAATTGCCGAGGGTCAAAGTCGGCCGGAACCTCGTAAGGCTCCTCCAACAGCTCGATACGACGGATGCGTTCCAGCTTCAAGGTGCGGATCGCCCCTGGTGGCTCACGCCAGCCGATAGTGTGCGTAGTCTGCCCTACGGCGTAGGGCTCGATGAAATAGGGGGCGAAAACGTACTCGAACACCCGCCCCGTCTCCTCGTGCTGATGCCACAATCGCACCTTCCGCCCCTGCGACCACGCTCTGGTCAGCGTCTCCAGCACG
>JAOZOT010000418.1:0-1851 GCA_029933115.1 Anaerolineae bacterium
GCGCAGGCGTCGTCCTTCTTCATCTAGCGCACCGCGCCAACCCACTGCGAAGCGAAACTCGGTCTGCGGCGCAACGGTGAGAAAGTAGATCGGCACCGGGCTTTGCCAGTCGGTGGGCGGCTCTTCCCCGCTGTAGTACTTGGGGTAGTGCGGGTTCATGATATCCAGTTCTAGCGTGGGCTTGTGGGCCGGAATAGCATCGAAGAAAACCGCCTGACCGGCGGCAGCGGTGGTGCCGAAAATCGTGCGGAAGGCATCGGCCATGCTCTGGACATTTGCGGGTTGCCCTGCTTTCCAGTCCTCGTACTTTTTGCGTTCCTTGTCGCCGTCGGCGCTCAGGATTCCGTCCAATTCCTTGAGATCGGTGGTCTCCACTTTCTCAGCCATCTGGAGGAGCGCCCACGCTCGCGCTACCCCCTTGACGCTGCTGCCGGGCAAAATGGGGAAGCCGTAGCGGTGGAAGGTAAAACCCACCTCCAGCGCACCCTTGCGGCCCAAGCCGGCGATGAAACGCCAGTCGGTCTTAAGGGAGAAAGGTTCAGCGTGAGCTGCGCGTGCCATGGCTTCCCAGCGCCCGTTCCAATCTCGGAGTAAAGCACTGTCTACCTTCTCGGCTGCCTGTCGTACTGCCTCCAGGCCATCCTTTTTGAGCGTGCTCTGGCCCGACCAGTCCGGCGCAAAGCGGTCGAAGATCAGTCCTGGGTTCAGCAGGACATCCTGTTGCGTCTTGATCGCCTGCCAGGCCTGCGCGCTGGCTGCAGGAATGGGGTAGCGAGTCCTTTCGCTCCTTCTCGTCCTCGGGCGGCGGGCATCTCTTCGGCCACGGGAATTACCCTTACCTCTGGGTTTTCGTGGTGGCATCAGTCACCCTCCTTCGGTAGCTCGGCTTCGGCAAAGCGCTTGAGCCAGATGAGAAAAGCGATGGCTTCCGCTGTGGCACGCCGATAGCCATCGGTATCTGCTGTGGTGACAACCCATTGCAGGAGATCGCCATCCAAGAATCCGATCTGACCTTTCACCCACTCGGAGACATGGTTCAGGAGGTGGCGATGATGCTCCTCCCCCTTGGCCCTCCAAAAGGCTAAGGTCTGACCCAGACCGTTAGCCTGGATATCGGCCGGCGCGCTGCGCGCCAACTGGCCGTATTTCTCAGCGTATCCTTGGTCCTTGACGGCAGCCACACAATTCCAGGCCGCCTTAGCCCGTTCTTGTTCCAACGATCGCTGCCGGCTCATTGTTCACCTCCTGCGGGTGCATCTGTTTGTGGCTGGTGATTGGTTGCATTGGCGAAACGCAAAGCCACCATGCCCTGGCCAGTGGTCTCGTCGCCGCCCAGTTGGGTGTGCATCAGGCCAAGGCTCTTGACCTTCTCCAAGACCTGTTGCCCGCTCAAATCTACGCCGCTTGCCCGAGATTTCGTCGCCATCAGCGGTGCATAGAGTAGGGTGTCTATAGGCAGGCTCTCGGTGGTCCATAGAGCCCCGCTTTGCACCGTCTTTTTGTCCGGATCCAGCCTGATGTGCGTCTGCACCTCGGTGCCGTAGAGCACAAAGTCGCGGAAGACGTCTTCGGGCAGGATGCAGAGCTTCTGCGGTAGGGCCTGCTTCCAGTAGTCGTAGCCAGTTTTCGGTAGAGCGTTATTCGCCAGCCACTCGCCGATCGCCTCGACCGTCGGCGCCTGGGTTTTGTCCGGCGTGAAGCTAAACTCCTCCAGCACCACGCTCTCGCCGGCTTTCAGCGTTCCCCCACTTACCAGGGCGCTGTCTTTGCCCGGCTCAGAGGGCAATTGCCAATCCACAGACAACCCCGCCATCTGCGCTTCGCGCAGGAACCGCGCTAGGGCATCGCGGC